>JAEZIL010000149.1 GCA_023436685.1 Bacteroidota bacterium
GGGCATGGCGGTGCATGGAGCAATAACCCTTGGTTGTTAGAGCTTCCTGACCCGATAACCAAAGCAACGTGGGACAACTACGCTTGCGTATCGCCAAAATTTGCAAAAGAGCTAGGTGAAGAGTTGACGGGTATTACCGAGGTTGTGAACGCTAAGCGCCTGCTGAAGATAAAGGCTAACGGCTATGAAGTAGAATTGCCAATGATAGTTGTTCCCGGCCAAAACAATGATGTAATAGCAATAGCTGTGGGTTATGGCCGTGATGAAAAAGTAGGCCGGGCTGCTGCTAATACCGGTAAAAATGCATATCCTTTCATAGCATACAACGGACAAACATTTAACTACAGTAACAACGTAACTGTGGAGAAATTGTCCGGTACTTACGAAGTAGCAATAACGCAAACCCACTATAGTTCCGAAGCACGTCCTATAGTACATGAATATACGCTCGATGAATTCAGTAAGGATCCTAATCACCTTCTGAAAGAGCGCTATGCAGAATCGGGCCACTATGGTACATTGCCATGGGAGAAAGGTGGCCATGAAAAAGCAGAAGGCCATGGCGAACATGGCGCTGCTGCAGGCCATGCTGCTGCTGCACATGGTGGCGAAGCTGTACCTGCTGATTTTGAAGAAAAATTCCGCGAGAATGCAACCCTTTATCCTGTTTTCGAGTCTCCTGGTATACACTGGGGTATGTCGATAGACTTGAATAGTTGTGTAGGTTGTGGCGCTTGCGTAGTAGCTTGCCAGGCTGAAAACAATATTTCAGTAGTAGGTAAAACACACGTACTTAAATCTCAGGAAATGCACTGGTTGCGTATCGATCGTTATTTCAGCGGTCAGCCAGATGATCCGGATACTATCCAGACCATCTTCCAGCCAATGCTTTGCCAACACTGCGATAATGCACCTTGCGAAAACGTTTGTCCTGTATCTGCTACTAACCACAGCAGTGAAGGGTTGAACCAAATGGCTTATAACCGTTGTATCGGTACTAAATATTGTGCTAATAACTGTCCTTATAAAGTACGTCACTTCAACTGGATGGACTGGAATGGTGCTGACTGCTTTGAAGATAACCTGTACGAAGATCACCGTCGCGATGATGTGAATGATGACCTGACACGTATGGTGCTAAACCCTGACGTTACAGTACGTAGCCGTGGTGTGATGGAAAAATGTTCTTTCTGCGTACAGCGCCTGCAAGATGCTAAGCTGACAGCTAAGAAAGAAGGCCGTAATGTGAAAGATACAGAGGTGCGCACTGCTTGCCAGCAAGCTTGTGCTTCAGGTTGTATCGTATTTGGTAATGTGAATGATCCTGAAAGCGCTATCTCTAAACTGCGTAAGCAAGAGCAAAGAGAGCGTACATTCTATGTGTTGGAACAAATACACACATTGCCTAATATCAACTACCTGTCGAAAATACGTAATGCTGATGAGGTGATAGCAGGTAATGAAGCTTTGGATGGCTTATATAGAGAACACATTTAGTACTTGCCTGTAAGGGCAATTGCTAACTGGATATTTGAATTTAGACTTTTGAATTTATACTAATAACGTGCTATGCATTTAAAGTACGAATCGTTTGTAAGGGAACCGCTGGTTGATGGTGACAAAACCTATGGCCAGGTGACTGAAGATATTGTTAGGCCGATTGAGCAGAAACCGGGCCGTATGTGGTATGTGGGTTTCTTCTTTTCAGTAGCCCTGCTTATGTTTGGTGTATTCTCTGTATTCTGGGAAGTTTACTTTGGTATTGGTGTATGGGGTATTAACCGTACCGTAGGCTGGGGTTGGGATATTACCAACTTCGTATGGTGGGTAGGTATTGGCCACGCCGGTACACTTATCTCAGCTATCCTTTTATTAATCCGCCAGGGCTGGCGTACCGGTGTAAACCGTGCGGCTGAGGCAATGACCATATTTGCGGTGATGTGCGCGGGCCAGTTCCCTATATTCCACATGGGTCGTGTATGGGATGGTTTCTTCGTACTGCCTTACCCCAACACACGTGGTCCGTTATGGCCTAACTTCAACTCTGCCCTTCTTTGGGACGTGTTTGCGATCTCTACTTACTTCACTGTATCATTATTATTCTGGTATTCAGGCCTTATTCCTGACTTTGCCACCATTCGCGACAGGGCTAAAACCAAATTCCGTAAAAGAATGTACGGCCTTGCATCTTTTGGCTGGACAGGTACGGCTAAGAACTGGCAACGCCACGAAGCACTATCGCTGGTGCTGGCAGGTTTAAGTACACCGCTGGTACTTTCGGTACACACAATTGTATCTTTTGACTTTGCTACATCGGTAATACCGGGTTGGCATACTACCATCTTCCCACCATACTTCGTTGCGGGTGCCATCTTCTCTGGTTTTGCCATGGTGCAAACCTTGTTGATTGTATGTCGCCGTATTATGGGGCTGGAAGACTATATTACAATAGGTCACCTGGAGGCTATGAATAAGGTAATTGTACTTACCGGTTCAATAGTAGGTGTGGCTTACTTAACAGAGTTGTTCATGGCCTGGTATAGCCAGGTGCTATACGAACAAGAAGCGTTTAACTGGCGTATTCTTGGCCCATACTGGTGGAGCTATTGGGCAATGATGACCTGCAACGTGGTATCTCCACAGTTGTTCTGGTTCAAGAAATTGCGCCGTAACGTGCCGTTTACTTTCATCATGTCGATAGTAGTGAACATAGGTATGTGGTTCGAGCGTTTTGTTATCATAGTTACATCGCTATACCGCGATTATCTGCCCGGTAGCTGGACTTATTACTCGCCTACATGGCCCGAGGTTGGTTTTTACCTGGGTACATTTGGGTTGTTCTTCACTTGCTTCTTCCTGTTTGCTAAATATTTCCCTGTGATAGCTATTGCTGAGATCAAGTTTGTTTTGAAAACATCCGGAGAAGCGCAGAAGAGAAAGATGGCGGCAATTGATGAGAAGAGTACTGAGGAATTTGTTCATGAGCAAATGGCAGCACACCATCATTAATAATAGATCAGGAATCAGTTAATTGAATTTTGATTAAACATTTTTGAATTTTTTATAAATGGCTATAAAGAAATTTGCAGTAGGTTGTTACGACGATGAGGAAGTTTTGTTTCCTGCAGTAAAGAAAATACGTAATAGCGGCTATAAACTGCATGATGTTTATACACCTTTCCCCGTTCACGGCCTTGACCATGCGCTGGGCTTAAAGGATACCGACCTGCACGTAGCCGGTTTTATATATGGTATTACGGGTACTTGCACGGCAGTAGGCTTTATGTCATGGATTTTTCTGAGTGACTGGCCTATCAATTTTGGCGGTAAGCCTCACTTTTCGCTGCCTGCATTCATACCTATTACTTTCGAGTTGACGGTACTATTTGCAGCAGTAGGTATGGTGCTTACTTTCTGCTATCTGAACCAAATAATGCCAGGCGTAAAGAAACACGTTTTCCATCCCCGCCAGACAGATGATCTGTTTGTAGTAGCAATAGAGTTGAATGATCATGTAACTGAGCAGGAAGTGATAGACTTTCTTAAGTCGACAGGGGCAATGGAAACTTCGGTACAAATTGCTGAGTCGGAATGGTGGTATGGCCGCTTTGATCAGGAAGAGCCATATCAAAAGTTAGCATAGGGTTGCTAGTGTAAACGAATTTTATTGAATTGATTTTTTGAATTTTTCGATATTTATGAACAAGACCAAGAGCATAGTAGTGGCAAGCCTGATAGGACTGAGCCTTGCTGCGTGCAATAGTGGTGATATGCGCCGCAACCCGGGTAAAACCTATGCGCCGGATATGACATATTCACGCGCTTACGATGCTTATACTGCCAATCCTAACTTCGCAGATAGTCAGACAAGCCGTTTGCCTGTGCCAGGTACTGTGGCCAGAGATCATGCGCTGCCGGAGTATCTTACTGAAGGCGATACTAATGCTTATAAAGCGTTTACAACAAGTGCGCGCTTTTCTGAAGCTGAGATAGCTGAGGGTGGTCGCTTATTTAATATTTATTGTGCAATATGCCATGGTGCTAACCTGGATGGCCAGGGGCCATTGTATGCAAGCGGTAAATTTGCCGCCATGCCTGCCAACCTAAAGGATGCTAAATATCTGCGTATGCCATCGGGTACTATTTATGCGGCTATTAAGTTTGGTAAAAATGCAATGGGTTCTTATGCCAGCCAGCTCGATGTACACCAGCGTTGGCAGGTGGTTGCATATATAAAGAAAGTGCAGGCTGATAATGGTGGAGACGCATTTACTTTGGGTACCAGCGCAACCGATACTGCTAAAAAAGCAGCTCCGGTAGCAGATACTGCTAAAGCAGCAGATACTAAAGTTGCAAAACATTAATAAGAGATAATTAAGAAATAAATAAACGTACTTCTAATAAAGTTTAACAAATGAACGAACGTTTTGAGATACCGGCGCGAATGAGGAATACCAGCCTTGCCTTGATGGCGGTAGGTATATTGGCGCTGGTGATTGGCGCAATTACCCTGCTTGGCGGCGACCATGTAGCGAAAACCAGATTCTGGATAGTATTGGTACAGAATAGTGTGTTTTTCTTATTGGCTGCAACTGCAAGTATCTTTATTCAGGCAGCGGCTTCACTTGCACAAGGTGGCTGGATAGTAGCCTACAAAAGAGTGCCTGAGGCTATAGGTGCTAATGTATGGGTATTTGGCCTTATAGCTATGGTGGTGCTTTTTTGTGCTGCATTCGCCTTTAATATAGATTGCCATAACCCAATTTACCATTGGATGCACCCGCATGGTGATAAAATATTAGAAGGGAAATCTGCCTTTTTGAACCCAGGCATGTTTGTTGGGTTTACTGT
>JAEZIL010000191.1 GCA_023436685.1 Bacteroidota bacterium
CCACCGCTCCAGTTTTGACGTACCATTTCAGTCATCTCGTTGCTGCCATTAAACGTATTAGTGGTTTTGTACGAATTATCCCAATTTGTGCCGTTCCACAACTGGTCTAAGGCTTCAGTCAGGTTGTTGCTGCCATCGTATGTATTGGTAGTTTTATTACTGTTATCCCAACTATTGGTGCCGTTGTTCCAATTTTGCGATGTTGCAGAAATTACATTATGCTTGGTATCATAGGTGATGACGGTTTGACTGGAATTTTCCCAGCTTGCAGTGCCGGTATTGTAGCTGTAGTAGTTTTGCTGATCAGGCTTTATTGCAGGGTTGGGGTTAAATATTGTTGAATATGGATTAATAACTATTACTCCGCCACGTATACTGCTGTATGTAAACTGTACCGAATCGTCCTTAACGAATACTGCGCCATCGTAAGTGTTCAGCGACGCGCCTGTTATGCGAAATAAGTCGGCATTTGTTTTGCCTTCCGTAGTTGGCTTGATTGGCGCTTGTGTGTGCTTGCTCTCCAGCAATCCCTTTTGTGCATGTGCACTAATGCCTGCAGCTACAGCAGCGGCAATTAGTATTTGTTTTTTCATTTGTTGATTGGTTTTGGCCGCAAAAGTATATATAAATTATAACACATATATCAGTGTATATACAATAGTCGTAGCTTTAATGCCGTATAGCTAATGCCAATCTTTAATAACAAATTATGTCTCAGCACGATAGCAATTTTACATTCAACGAAAAAGAAAGCCAGTTTCAGCTGATTGTTGAAGGCCATACCGCTTTTATAGAATTCAGCCGCACAGGCGATGTATTTATACTGCCGCATACCGAAGTGCCTGAAGTACTGGAAGGCCGAGGCGTAGGCAAGCAACTGGTAGAGCAAACCCTGACCTATATAGAAGACCATGGGTGGAAGATAGTGCCGCTATGCCCCTTTGTAAAGGCATACATACAACGCCACCCCGAATGGGAGCGCATTGTACACCACCACTAGTTAGCGGTTGCCATAATAGTACTTGTACTGACTGCCTTTGTTATCCTGCTTATCGAAAGGCAGGTTGTTGGCATCGTAGCGGTATAGATAGCTGGTAGTATTATTCTCATAGCGCACCGATACACTAAGTACATTGTTTACTCCCAATTCACCCGCACCCATATAGTATACTATTTTGGGCAGCGTGCTGTATGGGGTGGGCTTATTGTCGTAAGTATAAATGTACTCCGTTAGCAAACCTTGTTCATCTGTTACTTTCATTGTAGATGGATTAAGCGTATTGTCGCTATAGGTATATTCCCTTACCCGGCGGATGGTGTTATTATAACCATATATTTCCTCTTCCCTCACCAATCGGTTATTAGTATCGTAGCTATATTTCGATATCAATGTGCCATAAAGGGTACCATTTGCGGTACGCTTACTTATGTTATTGTTCAGGTCGTATTCGTAGGTAAATGTTATATACCGGTCGTTATGCATGTAGCCACTGGCCCCCACAATATTGCCATTACTATTATGCTGAAAATTGTCCAGGTAATAAGGTCCATCGACATCGCTTTTATAAAGCCCCACTACTACAATATCCCCATTGGCATTTAGCGAAAATGTGTCATGCGGTAGCAGGCGCCGTAGGCCAGGATCCCAATAGGTTGTTTTTGCCAGGTAGGGTATGGGCCGTTCAGGGGCCAGCGGGGTTACCGTTTTATCTTCTTTTTTGCAGGCGGTAAAAGCAGCGGTAATCAATAGTAGTATAAACAGGCGGTTCATAGCAGGTGAGTTTTATATGCTTCGAAATTAGCCATTCTCCCGATTTGCAGGTTAATGGTATTGTCATTTTTGCAGCCGGCTGGGTTGCTACTATTGAGAGACTGTTGCGTAGACTTTCCTTTGAATTAATCATCGAAGAAGTCGGCACTCTTGTACGTAGGGAAGTCTACTAAGCACTAACGAATCATTAACAATTAATACCGTGAAAACACGGTTGACTTACATATACTGAAATAATTATTTTTGTATAATGCTAAACGATAATACAACCTTATCTTCAACAACTACAATGTTCGAACACTCGGAAGCCAAAGTAGGATTGTATGAAAACTATTTATTGCGCTATTTAAATATCCTTAGCAGATCATTTGTTAAGAAAATTTACCTGTATGACATGTTTTGTGGCGAAGGGGTATATGAAAACGGAGGACAAGGAAGTCCTTTAATGACGATAGATTGTATCGCAAGACACTATCGTGAGAACAATAATACCTGCCCTAATATAGCTGTGGTTTTTAATGATAAGGAAGAGTCTAAAATTGAGCCAGGTAAACTAAAAGTTGATCGTGTAAAAGAATTTGTTGAGGCTAAATTTATACCTGACCAAGTAAAAATATGGTATACTAAATTTAGTTACTCTGATCTCGTGAAAAGAGTTATCAAAAAATTAGATCAATTGAACAATAATGAGCGAGCATTAATTTTTATTGATCCTTGGGGCTACAAAGATATTGATCCAAATGATCTGAAGGCGCTAATGAAAAGTAACAAAGCTGAAGTGTTATTATTCTTACCCATATCGTTCATGTATCGTTTTGCTAATAAGGCAGCTGTAAGTGAAAAATTTGAAGGTGGGAGACCAATAAGAAAGCTTCTTGATACATTATACGATAGCATTACAAAACCATATTTTAGAGATCAACAGCATTTTATTTCTGAGTTGCAGATAAGGTTTAAAGCTTTTTCTGAAGCTACCTATTTAGATACTTTTAAAATTGAACGCAGTGCTAATAATTGGTTCGCACTATTCTTTTTTACCAATAATCAAAAAGGTTATTGGAAGATGTTAGATTCAAAATGGACAATTGATACATCTTCGGGCAAAGCCTTTCAAAAAAATAGAGCCCAAGTATCCTTATCTACTGATTTCGATTTACACGGATATAGAG
>JAEZIL010000201.1 GCA_023436685.1 Bacteroidota bacterium
TTGCTGTCAATGCGTTAGCCTATCATCCGGCATCAGAACATTCCGGCGAATTTGTAATGAGTATAACCCCTTTTAAAGGGAAAAAGCTTTCTGAAATAGAAAAACACTTGCAAAGTATATTAGCAAAATTTGAGAGAAGCGGTGTTACTGATAGCGATATTGAGAAATTCAGGAATAAACGCGAAGCTGACGTGATTTTTGGATTAGAAAGTGTTTCAGGAAAAGTATCTCAACTTGCTTCTTACCAAACATTTTTAGGAAATGCTAATTACCTGGGTAAAGATTTGGAGCGGTATCGCAAGGTGACAAAAGAAGACGTATTACGGGTATATAATAAATACATTAAATCGCAGAACCCCGTGGTAGTTAGTGTTACAGTTAAAGGCGATGAAACTAATATAGCAGCACCCGAAAACTATACCGTTTCCACAGAGGGGTATACAGCCCCTGACTATGGTTACAATAGCTTAACCTATAATAAAGCTAAAGATAATTTCAACCGTTCGCAAATACCTTCTACAGGCACTAACCCTGTAGTAACAGTACCTGAATTTTGGCGTAAAGATTTGCCTGCCAATATTAAGGTAATTGGCACTAAAACATCAGAAGTACCTATCGTAAATATTACACTTAAGTTTAAAGGTGGAAGAATGATGGAAACCTCTGACAAGGTGGGCCTGGCTAATTTTTTCACAACCATGATGCATGAGGACACTAAAAACTATTCAGCAGAACAATTCAGTGTTGAATTAGACAAATTAGGCAGTAGTATAGATATTTATCCGGGCACAGACAACATTCAAGTCTCCATCACTTCCCTGGTTAAAAACCTGGATAAAACAATGGCTCTGGTTGAAGAGAGATTGCTTCACCCACAATTTACAGAAGATGCTTTTAGTAGAAATAAAAATAAACTAATAGAAAATTTACGAAATGCTAAAGCGCGTGCATCTTTTATTGCCGGCAATGCTTTCGGGCGTGTGCAATATGGGCCATCCAGCGCTTATGGACAACCAACATTAGGAACAGAAGTCACAGTTAACAATATTCAATTGGCTGACATTAAAACCTACTACAAAAACTACCTTTCAAAAACAGAGGCCAAAGCAATAATAGTAGGCGATATTAATGAAAAGCAAGCTTTGGAAGCATTAGGTTTCTTACAAAAACTACCGGCCCAAAGCGTTATACTACCTTCTATAACACAGATACCTACACCAGCTAAAACAAGGGTTTTCTTTATTGATGTTCCAAACGCTGCACAAACTGAATTTCGTCTTGGCTATGTAACAAATAACAAATACGACGCCCTTGGCAATCATTACAAAACATCCATTATTAATTATCCCTTTGGAGGTGCGTTTAATAGCCGCTTAAATCTTGACCTGCGTGAAGATAAAGGATGGACATATGGAGCAAGAAGCTATTATTTGGCAGATGAACATACAGGGAGCTATGTATTTGCAGCTGGTATAAAGGCAAATGCTACAGATAGTGCACTACGAAATATTATTTCGATAATGAAAGACTATAAAACTAATGGCATGAAGGCTGAAGAATTAAAGTTTACTCAAATGTCATTAGGCCAAAGCGAGGCCAGGAAATATGAGTTAGGCTACCAAAAAGCCGGCTTTCTTGCTTCTGTATTAGATTATAACCTACCAAAAGACTTCCCAGCCAAACAAAATGAATTGTTGAAAAGCCTTGCTATTAGTGATCTATCAACTACGATAAAACAATATGCTCCCGATGCAGAGCGTATTAATATACTGTTGGTTGGAGATAAGGCAAAGGTGTTGGAAAGTGTACAAAAATTAGGATACGATGTTATTGAGCTTAATTCCGACGGAGATCCGCTTTTGTCAGCAGCTCCGGTTGCAGCGCCTGCTCCGGGATCTAGTGTTATAAGGGGCAGCAAATAACCTCTTCATATTTTGAGAAATCATTAACTAACTTGTTTGCAGTGTAAATATTACATTCGCATTCCACAATACAACAATTTTTAAAAAATGCTACAGACAGATTACATACACGTACCCTATGGCAAAACTGTACATGGCGAAGAAGAGATTGAAGCAGTAGTAAATGTACTCCGTACCTCTACTCAAATGGGTAAAAATGTTCGTGAAATGGAGGACCGTATTGCAAAGCTCTATGCAAAACAATATGGCATTATGGTTAATAGCGGTTCCTCTGCCCTGTACCTTGCTGCCGATTTATTGAATTATGAGCCTGGTGCAGAAATTATTACTCCTGCCCTTACCTTCTCAACAACAGTGGCACCACAGGTTAAGAAAGGCTGGGTACCTGCATTTATCGATGTAGAAGAAGGCACATACAATCTTGATGTAAATAAAGTAGAAGAAATGATAACGCCAAAGACGAAGGCGATGATCATTCCTAACTTGATAGGTAACCTACCCGACTGGAAAGCCTTACGTGACATAGCCGATAAACACAATATATTTTTGCTGGAAGATTCAGCTGATACATTAGGTGCCGAAATTGGCGGATCATCTTCAGGCCGTTTTACCGATATGAGCACAACAAGTTTTTACGGCTCTCATATTATTAACTGCGCTGGTAATGGCGGTATGCTGTGCGTTAACAATGAATCATTTTATGATCGTGGCCGCCTGCTTCGTAGCTGGGGGCGTAGTTCGTCTTTATTTGTAGAATCTGAGAAAATTGAAAACAGGTTTAATGTAGAAATTGAAGGCATTCCCTACGATGCGAAATTCGTATTTGAAGAACCAGGTTACAATATTGAACCCTCTGAAATGGGTGCTGCATTTGGCATAGTACAATTAAACAAACTTGCTCAGAATATAGATACTCGTACAGCTAATTATCATCGCATGCGCGAGTTCTTCAGTCGATATGAAGACCACTTTATTCTTCCTAAACAATTGCCCGATTCACGTACCGGATGGCTGGCTTTTGCAGTAACAATACGCGAAACTGCACCATTTATACGCCGCGATTTGCAGATATTCTTAGAAAAGAGGAACATACAAACAAGAACAGTGTTTACAGGGAATATCTTGCGCCAGCCTGGTTTTAAGAACCAACCTCACAAAGCAGCAAAAGGTGGGTATCCCGAGGCAGATAAAGTAATGCGGGGAGGAATGTTATTAGCCTGCCACCATGGGTTGAATGATGCACAAATAAACCACATAATGGAAAGTGTTACAGAGTTTATGAGAAACATCTAAAAGCAGCACTACCAGCCCAATACTGATTTCAGTTTGGCCATGCCACTTTTACTAACTAATACTTTAGAGCCACAATGCAGCAATGCAACGTGGCTTTCTTTTTCATATGGCTCTATCTTAGACAACTGTGTTACCGGAACCAGGTAAGAGCGATGTACACGAATGAAGTGTTGCGGATCCAGGCTTTGCTCAATATGAGATAATGTACTTTTCTTCAAATAACTGCCATCGTCAGTTACAATTTTTACATAGTCATCGTTTGCCTCTATATAGTGAATATCTAGAGCAGGAATAATTCGTATCATGCCGTTATCCTTAACCACAATACGGTGCTGATAACCTTCATAAACACTACTGGCCAATATATCCTGTAGCGGTTGTGATTGTATAGTTGAAGTGGCGTGAAGCATCCACTTAGCCATAGCTTTCTCAAAACGCTCTTTGCTTACCGGCTTTAGTAAATAATCCACAGC
>JAEZIL010000272.1 GCA_023436685.1 Bacteroidota bacterium
AGCATATACCTACGCATACATTGCAGGAGGTAGTAAGCAAGGCTGGTAACTATACTATATCTGATCATAATACATCAATGTTGCACGCTTCACCTGAAGCTACAGATGAGAAGCCGGCATCTTACTATCCTATATTTTTGATCTTCGGATATATAACAGGTGCAACATTATTAGTGCAATACGCACAAGGCCAGTTTAGCTGGATGCAATGGATGAGCCATTTCATGGCAGGCTTCTTTCTTGTATTTTCATTCTTCAAGCTGCTCAACCTAAATGGATTTGCTGATGGCTATAGCAGTTACGATATAGTTGCAAAAAGGCTTAGAGCATACGGCTTTATTTATCCATTTATAGAATTGGGTTTAGGTATTGCATTTTTGTTGCAGTGGCAACCGTTGCTTACCAGTATTATTACACTTGTGGTAATGGCTGTGAGTACTGTTGGGGTATTGCAGTCTATTCTCAAGAAAACCCGTTTTCAATGTGCTTGTCTTGGCACGGTTATACAGCTGCCGCTAAGTAAGGTTACTTTATTCGAAGATGTGTTGATGGTTGCGATGAGCGCCGTTATGCTAATAAATCTGTTGTAAAATGAGAAAGATCGCTGTTACTATATTGCTGTTTGCTAGCGTGGCTGCTTACGGCCAACATGAGCATCAACAAATGGAGCCAAAGAAGAAAAGCTCTTCAGGCCATGAGCATCATAAAATGAGTGATAAAAGTATGGGTATGCCTGCGGGGCAAGAACACATGGATATGGATATGAGTAGCATGAGCCATTCATTATCGCTCAACCTGCCTATGAACCGTAATGGTTCAGGTACGGCCTGGTTACCCGATGCATCGCCTATGTATGGCTATATGGTACACAGCAAAAAATGGATGTACATGTTTCATGGCAATCTGTTTTTGCGTTATAACAAACAGGATATTGCTAATGTAGGATATAGGGGTGATGCTAAAGTGGATGCCCCTAACTGGATAATGGCTATGGGCCAACGGAGAGTAGGTCAAAATGGGTTATTCCGCTTTAATGTAATGCTTTCGGCAGATGCTTTAGTAATGGGTGGTTCAGGATATCCTTTATTGTTTCAAAGTGGCGAAAGTTGGGAGGGTAGGCCGTTAGTTGACAGGCAGCACCCACACGATTTGTTCTCAGAGCTATCGGTAAGCTATAGCTATGCATTATCTAAGAAAGCTGATGTGTATGCTTACCTGGGTTATCCCGGTGAGCCTGCTTTGGGAGCAGTTGCTTTCATGCACCGGCCATCAGCTTTGTACAACCCTGATGCGCCTTTAAGCCACCACTGGATAGATGCTACTCACATAACATTTGGCGTTGCAACATTGGGCTTCCGTTATGGTAAATTCAAGATAGAAGGGTCATCATTCACAGGCCGCGAACCTGATGAGAATAGATATGATTTTGATAAGACGAGATTCGATTCCCGAAGTGCGCGTCTATCTTTCAATCCCAATGAAAACTGGTCGCTGCAGGTATCTCACGGTTTCATTAAGAGTCCTGAAGAACTGCACAGTGGTGAAGATGTTTACAGAACCACAGCATCTGCTATATATTCAAAACGTTTTGGTAAAGATGTAATATTAAATGGCGCTGCTGTGTGGGGGTTGAACAAAAATCCTGATCATACTGGTGAACATGCTGCGTTGCTTGAGGCGGGTGCAAGTATTAAAAAGTTGTCGCTATACGGAAGGTATGAATGGGTGCAAAAGTCGGCCGAAGAGCTTGACCTGGAAAAATTTTATTTACACGCCCACGATCTATTCAATGTTAATGCAATAACAATTGGTGCTGCTTATGATATAGTGAAGTTAGGTGTGCTAAGGCTGGCAGGTGGTGGGCAAGCCACAATGTATGTAACACCTGAAGATTTGGAATTTGTTTACGGTAAAACGCCAATAGGTGCACAAGCTTTTATAAGATTGTACCCAACCTTAATGAGATAGAAAAAGGCCTGCACCGCAGGCCTTTAAAACTAAAGTATAATTGCTTAGTATAGCTCGGAAGTAATGAGTTTCAAAAATTCTGACCTCGTTTCATTTGCCTGGAATTGACCGCTGAAAGCAGAGGTTGTAGTTACACTATTTTGCTTCTGCACGCCACGCATCATCATGCATAGGTGCTTTGCTTCAATTACTACTGCCACACCCTGTGGGTTAAGTGTTTCCTGAATAGCATTCAGTATTTCATGCGTCATGCGCTCTTGTACCTGAAGCCTGCGGGCAAAGCAGTCTACTACACGTGCTATTTTGCTTAGTCCCGTTATGTATCCATTAGGTATATATGCAACATGGGCTTTACCAAAAAACGGTAGCATATGATGCTCGCATAGAGAGTACAGCTCAATGTCTTTAACTATCACCATTTCGCTATAGTCTTCTTTAAATTTAGCGCTGTTCAGTATTTCCCTGGCGTCGGTTTGGTACCCCTGGGTTATATACTGCATTGCTTTTGCCACACGTTCGGGCGTTTTCAGCAATCCTTCACGGTTTACATCTTCCCCCAACTGTTCTATTGTAGAGCGGTAATTTTTTATGAGCTGATCAGTTACCTGTTCATCAAAATGCTCGGTTCTTTTATAAGCCACTATCTGAAATCTAAAAAGTAAAATAAAGTGTTTTAGCCAAAGTACTCAACATATATACGTTGGGTTTCAAGCAGTTTTATGCAGTGCAATTGAGCGCCTTGCTTGTCTATATGCGGCTTTAATTCATTCCATATACCAATTGCAAAGTTTTCAGCACTGGTTAGTACACCTTTCATAAAGTCTACGTCTATGTTAAGGTTGCGATGGTCTACCTTTTCTACAACTACATCTCTTATCAGGTCACCCAGTGTTTTGGCATTATATACAAAGCCGGTCTCCTTATTAGGTTCTCCTTTCACGGTAACGTGCAACTCATAGTTATGCCCGTGCCAATTTGCATTAGCGCATTTGCCAAATACTTCGTGATTTTTCTCGTCGCTCCACTGCTCATTATACAATCTATGTGCAGCGTTAAAATGCTCCACCCTCGTCAGATATATCATTTTATTAAAAATAAATTATCTGCAAAATTAGGCTTACAATGTGGTTTAGACAAAAAAGCGGTTACTTGCAGTATGAATATACTGGTAACAGCAGCTACAGAAGCTGAAATAGCACCATTTATAGCTCATTTATCTGCACATTGGACAAATATTAGCAAGAATGTCTTTCAAAAAAACAATTTGCAGATTGTATTACTTATTACAGGCGTAGGTATGGTAGCCACTACCTATACACTTACCAAAGCGCTTAATGCTGTAAAATATGATGTAGCATTACAACTAGGAATAGCAGGCACATTCGATAAAAGCAGGGTGCCTGGTGAAACAGTATTTATCACCTCAGAGCGATGGGGTGACCTGGGGGCTCAGGATCATGAAAATTTTATAGACGTGTTTGAACTGGGACTGACAGATGCTAACTCATATCCTTATGCAGGTAGAAAATTAGATAATCCTCTGTCAGCACTTCATGATCTAATTGATTTGCCACAGGTAAAAGGCCTTACCATAAATACAGTAAGCGGCACCCAGGCAACAATAAACAGGCTTGCAGAACGACATAATTGTGAT
>JAEZIL010000347.1 GCA_023436685.1 Bacteroidota bacterium
GGCATAGGTATGAAGAATATTGGAATAACCGGAGGCACAGGCTTTGTTGGCTCATATCTTACCGATGCGCTAAAAAAAGATGGTTATCAGGTTGTTATATTTACTCGTGATCCTGAAAAGCATATAAAAAAGCCGAACACACGGTATGCGTACTGGTGTCCTGAAGAAAATAAATGCGATCTCACAGCACTTAAAACTTTGAATGGCGTTATTAACCTGGCCGGTGCCAGTATTGCAGGAAAAAGATGGACTAGTAAACGCAAGCAAGAGATTCGGGAAAGCAGGATAATAGGAACGCAGTTTTTAGTAGAAAAGCTTAAGGAGTACGCCCCAAACTGTAGTACGTTTATTTCAGCTTCGGCAATAGGCTATTATGGTTCGGATAATAATAATGAACCATTTAAGGAAGAAGATAAGCCTGCAAAAGATTTCCTGGCTGATACATGCCTTAAATGGGAACAAGCAGCTGAAAGGGCTGCCGATACCATGCGTACGGTACTATTAAGGTTTGGCATTGTAATAGGGAAAGATGGAGGTATGTATAAGGAATTTGCCAAACCCATAGGGCTTGGCATAAAACCAATACTTGGAAGTGGTAAACAAATCATTAGCTGGATACAGGTAGAAGATTTGGTAAGACTAATAAGTGCCTCGTTAACTAATACCAAAATAAGTGGTGCTTATAATGCGGTAGCTCCTAATCCCGTTAGCCATGAAGCATTGGTACAAGCTATAGCAAAGCAAAAGGGTGGCGTTAAAATACCGGTACCTGTTCCCGCAGTTGCTGTAAAATTGATGCTTGGCGAAATGAGCACTGAAGTATTGAAAAGCTGTACTGTAAGTGCACAAAAAGTTTTACATACAGGGTTTCAATTCAAGTACAACAATATAGATAGCGCAATAAAAGCTACAGTAAACAGCTAGCAATAATTAATGCTTATATGCATAGTCACTTAAATATGCATAGTTGTCTGTCAGCGAACCATCCTGACATATAGTGGCCCGCTTAATTATATCTGAGTTTCCTGATAATAATTCAGTAAGAACAAACTTTTCAAAATGCACACCAAAGTATTGCGAAGCATCCCTTGGTAATTCATTAGGTAAATTATCAACAGCCATCACGTCAATAATATTTCGGTCATTTTGAAAGGGTGCAGTTTTTTCAAATGTTTTTCTGTCTACGCCATATACGGGATTGGCTATTGTAGAAGCTTCAAGGTTAATAGGCACTGAACCGTCAATATCACACGTAATATCAGAAATAACACTAGGCCGCCAGTCGTTACGCTGTATGTCTTGCTTTTCAAAAAGACGGGGAATGTGTTTATCCCAATAAATACCATTCATGATTATATCAGTTTGCGGTATATAGCTACTGAAAAGACATTTGTATGCTTTGGGGTTAGCATGAAAGTCATCGCGTGAGAACAGGTCATTATCTCTGCGCGCATATAAGGCACTACCTTTTAAATGTGTGTAAACAGGATAGTCGTATTGGTGGGTGAGGTAGTCTTCCGGCTCTACCGATTCTATATCGAAATGCGTCATTACTTCTAATATTCCTGCCGCAACCTTGCCTGATCCTGTAACAACGATCTTGATATTGGGTAACTTGATTTGTTCATATGACTCACGTAGTGTTTCATAATCTTTTACATTATGAGCAGCTGGCAGATTAAACAAGTCAAATTTTTTGCCATAAGCAAGCAACCCATTATGTGCGCCAACAATACCTGCATATAACCCAAAACCCAATATGCGTTGTTCGTCAATATGTGTTAAGCACTCATAATCTATCATCCTGATGCGTTTTTCAATAAGTGCGTGCATCAGTTTCTGATTATATGGTTGTTTCTTTTTTGTATGTGAAAAGAAAAAGTAAGTTTTGCCCTCTATGAGCTTATCAACAGGTACTTCTTTGATGCCCAAAAGCACATCGCAAGAGCTTAGGTCTTCCATTAATGTAATCCCCTCAGCCAGGTAATCAGCATCGCTAAAGCATCTGTCAGGAGATGGTTCAACACTGATAGTAATATTGGGATATGTTTCTAATATGTGCTTGCATTGCTTGGGGGTAAGTGCAACGCGTGTGTCTGGAGGGTTTTTTCGTTCTCTGATAAGACCGATATGGAGCATGAAGATAAATTTGGGTGCAAAGATACAGCTATGTCTGCTTGTTTAAATTGTAGATCGATAGAGTGGAGGGAGTAGAAGTTTATTTACAGAAAAAGTCTTGTACATTCCGTAAAGAATAAATACATTTGCATCCCCTGCTGAAGAGCTGAGGCTCTGCTAGGTTTGCCCAGATGGCGGAATTGGTAGACGCGCTAGACTCAAAATCTGGTTTTCGCAAGGGAGTGCAGGTTCGATTCCTGTTCTGGGCACACTGGTTGTTATCAGCCGCTTGAACTTGAAACCTAGGTCTTTGACTTAGGTTTCTTTCTTTAAAGAAGTTCTCATTTGCAAGCAACTTGCGAGCATTGCTATTTGCTTAGCGACTACAGGACATTTTATTAGCCAACATTGTTATCCAATCTCTGATATTCATGCCTACTCGCTCAATATCTTGTTGCACGAGCTCACAACTATGCGTATCAGATATAAGCACCGTTGATGACTAATGCTGTATCATAATAGAATAGGATGACGAGAATTAGCATATTGGGTATTGCCACGGGAATTCAAGTGATTGTCGTCATAAGCAAATTAGAAGTTGCGATATAGTTTTGCCCGTTATTATATATACTATGGCTATTTACTGGCAGAAATTGGATCATAAAGCACAGGATGAGCGCATTACCCAAGCACTGAAGCAGAATATCGACTATAAACAAAAAGTATGTTTGGGTATACCGGCATCTCGCTTGGATCCCAATGTGTTTTATGACCAGGCGCCATTTTTAAAAGATGCTCCACTGTTGCGTACCTATGTACAAAATCCCAACCATATTGGGTGCCATACTATGGGCGATTCAGAAGCTTTTTTTAAAGGCACTCAGGAGCTAGAAAAAGAAGTGATAGAATTGCTGTGTGTGGATGTTTTTAAATCTGGAGCCTCGAGCTGCGATGGCTATATAGCATCGGGTGGAACTGAAGCTAATATCCAGGCGGTATGGATTTATAGAAATTTTTTTCTGAAAGAGCAAAATGCAACACATAATGAAATTGCTGTCCTGAGCTCAGAAGACACCCATTATTCCATCCCTAAAGCTTGCGATTTGTTGCATATCAGAAATTATAAAGTACCGGTAAATGACGTTTCACGTACTATTGACAAGCTGGAGCTGGACAATATCGTGCACAATGCTATTGGCGACGGCATAAGATACTTTATCATTATTGCAAATATGGGTACCACTATGTTTGGCAGTATTGATGATCCTCATGACTATATTAATTGTATGGAAAAACATAAAATTCCATTCAAACTCCATGTAGACGGTGCCTTTGGTGGATTCATTTATCCTTTTAGCAACACCCAAAATAATATTGGTTTTCATAACCCACATATTTCTTCCATTACACTCGATGCACATAAAATGCTACAGGCCCCTTATGGTACAGGCATTTTTCTGGCCAAAAAAGGCCTAATGGATTATGTATATACACGTGAGGCACAATATGTAAATGGGATGGATATTACCCTGAGCGGAAGCCGGTCTGGCGCAAATGCTATCGCAATATGGATGATTTTGTGTACCTACGGGCCATTTGGGTGGATAGAAAAAATACGTAAACTGCTTTATCGAACAGACTGGGTATGCGATCAATTGAAGCATCTGGATATTCCATACTTCAGGCAT
>JAEZIL010000179.1 GCA_023436685.1 Bacteroidota bacterium
GCTTTATATAGTTTTTTATCTTTTGCAAGGTGTTCAAGATAATCGGCAGACATGTTGATTGATATAAAAACTGAAGATACGAAAGCATATTGTTTGCAACTAAATAGACCCTGCACTTATTAGTTAATCTGCTATCTTTGCGGCCAATAATCATAAAGCAAAATGAAGAACACTCCGTTTACACAAAAGCATATTGAACTTGGCGCTAAGATGGCTGAATTTGCAGGATATAACATGCCTATATCTTACAGTGGCATTAATGAAGAACATCATACTGTACGCCAAAATGCAGGTGTGTTTGATGTAAGCCAAATGGGTGAGTTTATGCTGAAAGGTCCTGATGCGCTGGACCTGATACAACGTGTAACTAGTAATGATGCAAGCAAACTTACAGCAGGTAAAGCACAGTACTCTTGCCTGCCTAACGAACAGGGTGGTATAGTAGATGATTTGATTGTTTACTGCATTGAAGAGAATAAAACCTACATGCTGGTAGTAAATGCATCGAACATAGAAAAAGATTGGAACTGGATAAGCAAATTCAACGATAAGAATGTTGAGATGCACAACATATCGGACAAAACAGGCTTGCTGGCAGTACAAGGCCCTAAAGCGGTACAGTATATGCAACAGCTTACTGATATGGATATTACGAACCTGAAATATTACACTTTTGCAAAAGGTAAATTTGCCGGGGTAGATAACGTAATAGTAAGTGCTACCGGCTATACGGGCGCGGGTGGCGTTGAGATATACTTTGAAGATAAGGACGATAACGCCAGTAAAATATGGGATGCAATATTTGAGGCGGGTGGTGCTAAGGGTATGAAGCCTATTGGCCTTGCTGCGCGCGATACGCTACGCCTGGAGATGGGCTACTGCTTGTATGGTAACGATATTGATGATACAACATCGCCACTGGAAGCCGGTCTTGGCTGGATAACTAAGTTCACTAAAGAGTTTACTGCGAAGAGTTTTTTAGAGCAACAAAAAGCGGAAGGTGTAAAACGTAAACTGGTGGGCCTTGAAATGATAGATAAAGGTATACCACGCCACGGCTATAAAATTCAGAATGCTGCAGGCGAAGAGATAGGTTATATTACTTCAGGTACGCAGGCACCTAGCCTGAACAAGGCAATAGGTATTGCTTATTTACGAAAAGACTTTGCTGCTGAAGGTAGCGACGTATTTGTAATAGTGCGTGACAAGGCACTAAAAGCGCAGGTAGTTAAAATGCCATTTGCATAATTATTATCGATGTACAAACTAAAAAAGCGAATCATAATGATTCGCTTTTTTAGTTTGGCCCTGGCTTATTTTAATCGAATCGATAAGCCTTTGTATACTTCATTTCAATATTGCTCATGACGGCTTTGGCTTGGTAGTAGTCGTAAAATGTAGTATCCTTACCATAATAGAAACCAATAATGAAAGATGTTGAATCTTTTATGCGGCGCATAACAGGTACTACATCTTCAGCACCACGTGGCATAGTGAAGTTTGATGTAGCTATGCTGGGGCCGATAGAGGCAGTAACTTCATACGTGCCTTTATGCGAACGGTCCGTTGTTTTGACTGCTACAGTAAAATAAAAGTTGTTTAATCTGTCATATAGAATGCTATCTGTAACTATAGTTGTGCCTGGAGATTGGGTTCTCACTATTTCTTGTGTCATTTGTATATCTGCATGCTTCATGGAGTTATTGTTACAGGCTGTTATAACAACAATTAGAATTGCAATAATATAGTGTGAGTGATTCATAGCCACAACAAATCTAAGCATACAAGGTTGATACTCATAGTGTCGATACGGTATTGAGATATTATTTTACTGTATGGCCCTAAACAGCTATTTTTAAACATAATCTTTTTATAACGTAATATGAAAAAGTGGACAATACCAGCTATGGCATTGATAAGTATGCATGCATTTACTGCCTGTAATGAGAATAAAGGAACGAAAACGGAGACAACCTACGACACAACGAAAGTAGTAACTGCTAGTTATGATACTGCTTTTGTAGTAGAAGCTGAAGCATTTGCAGACCTGCAGCTGTTAAGGTATGAAATACCTGGTTTCGACCAGCTGAGTCTGCAACAAAAGCAATTGGCATATTACCTATATGAAGCAGCAATGGCAGGGCGGGATATTATTTACGATCAGAAAAGCAAATATGGGTTGCTATTGCGCAAGACATTGGAAAACGCTTATACTACTTATAATGGTGATAAGAATAGTGAAGATTGGAAAAAGTTTGAAGTGTATTGTGGGCGCTTCTGGTTTAGTAATGGCAATCACCATCACTATAGCAACGAGAAGTTTATACCTGAGTGCAAGTATGAATACTTTGCTGAAGTGGTGAAAAATAGCAATGAAAATGGTTTGCCCAAAGAACAAGGCGAGACAGTGGATGCCTTTCTTGCACGTATAAAGCCACTAGTGTACGATATGAAAGTAGAGCCTAAGGTAGTAGACCTGCGGCCGAATGTAGATAATATCAAAAACTCATCGAACAACTTTTACGAAGGAGTAACCCAAAAGGAAGTTGAAGAATTTTACTCAAAATTTGACACTAAAGGTAATGCACCTTCATGGGGCTTAAACAGTAAAACCATGAAGGAGAACGGGCAGATAGTAGAGAAGGTTTGGAAAGTAGGAGGTATGTATTCCGGCGCCATTGAGAAGATTGTTGGATGGTTGGAAAAGGCTGCGACTGTTGCAGAAAATGAACAGCAAAAGAAGGCGCTGCAATTGCTTATTCAATACTACCGTACGGGCGATCTTAAAACTTTTGATGACTACAGCATTGCATGGGTTAATGATGTGAACTCGCGCCTAGATGTTGTAAATGGATTCATTGAAGTATACATGGATGCTATAGGTAAAAAGGGAAGTTATGAAAGTGTAGTATCGATGAAAGACATGGAAGCTACAAAGCGTATTAAAGCTATAGCAGATAATGCGCAATGGTTTGAAGATAATTCTCCGCTGATGCCGGAACATAAAAAGAAGAGTGTAAAAGGCATAACTGCTAAAGCTATAACCGTAATAGCTGAGAGCGGTGATGCGGCACCTAGCACACCTATAGGTGTTAATCTACCTAATGCTGACTGGATACGGAAAGACCATGGTTCTAAATCCGTTTCTCTTAGTAACATTATTCACTCCTACAATGTTGCAAGCTCTAAAGGTGGCATGCTAGACGAATTTGCTTTAAATGATACTGTAAAAACAAGGGCAAAAAAATATGGCAACCTTGCTGCCGACCTTCATACCGATATGCATGAATGTATTGGCCACGCATCGGGACAAATAAATCCTGGTGTTGAAACTACCGATAAGACGCTGAAAAACTATGCATCAACACTTGAAGAGGCCAGGGCTGACCTGGTAGGGTTATATTATGCTATGGACCAAAAACTGGTAGACATAGGTGTGGCTCCCAGCAAGGAAGTTGGCATGGCAGAATATGATAACTATATGATGAATGGATTGATGACCCAGCTTACACGATTGAAAGCAGGAGAGCAATTGGAAGAAGCGCACATGCGTAACAGGGCATTAAATGCACATTGGGTGTATGAAAAAGGTAAAAAAGATAATGTTGTTGAGTTTGTAAAAAAAGATGGTAAGACGTATGTACGCATAAACGACTATAATAAACTACGCGATCTTTTTGGACAGTTGCTGCGTGAAATACAACGCATAAAATCAGAAGGCGATTATGCAGCTGGAAAAAGTCTTGTAGAGAACTATGGTGTTAAGGTTGATGCGAAGCTGCATAAAGAGATATTGGAACGATATGCCAAATTGAATATAAAACCATATAGAGGCTTTATACAGCCTAAATTAATTCCTGTAATGAATGGAGATAAGATAACTGATGTGAAAGTAGAATATCCTACCAGCTTCTTCCAGCAAATGGTTGAATATGGCAAGAATTATGCGTTCCTACCGGTAAAGAACTAAGAAATTTATTTGTAAGCCAAAGCCCCGTATATACGGGGCTTTGGCATTGTATTTAGGCTAGTCTTTTTGGTTTTTGATCTTTTCCCATACATCGTACAATGCTTCTTGTGGGGGGCGGTTAGCAGGTACTTCTCTTAATGGTTCGCAGGCCTTTAATGTATCATAGCAATCTTTAGGTAATGTTTGGTAAAGTCGTGTGCCTTTAGTTTTCCAGGCTATCATTTCATCACTTACTTCTTTTATTATTTTGCCAGGGTTACCTACTACTAAAGAACGTTCAGGTATTTTGGTAGTGGCATTGATAAATGATAGAGCGCCAATGATACATTCGTCCCCTAATTCTACTTCATCCATTATTACGGCGTTCATTCCTACTAATACATTTCGGCCTATAGTACCACCATGCCC
>JAEZIL010000182.1 GCA_023436685.1 Bacteroidota bacterium
GCTTTATATAGTTTCTGGTATGCAAAAAAGCCTATAACAGCTACCAGCACAACCGTAACGATAGTGTTGATACGTTTTTTATTTTGCTCATACCTACCTTGCAGATTATCTAACGGGTTGCTTTCGCCAACTGCGGTTATCCTTTCTTCACCGGGTTTGTTTCTTGCTGTGTTTGCCATCTAAATTAATATAAGTATTACTATTTGGTTAGTGTGTGATTTTTTACTTATTAATCTGTAATATAAGGATAATCATCTTCAACATATATATCCTTATACAATTCGCTGTCGTCGGGCCATGGGCTTTCTTCAGCAAACTGTACACTTGCTTCTACTTCCTGTTTTATTTTTTCGCCAATTGCTTCTATTTCCTCTTCAGTAGCCCATTTATTATCCATTATGGTTTTCAAGACCTGGTTGATTGGGTCTTTTTCGCGATAATCTTCAACTTCTTCTTTACTGCGGTATTTAGCAGGGTCGCTCATAGAGTGCCCACGGTAGCGATATGTTTTTATCTCCAGGAAGGTAGGGCCGCCTTTTTCGCGTGCGCGGCGTACAGCACGTTCTATAGCTTTATGTACTTCCTCGCAGCTCATTCCATCAACAGAATCGCCGGGCATATCATAAGCATCTGCCAGCCGGTATATATCTAAAACTTTAGAGGTACGTTCAACAGAAGTGCCCATAGCGTAGTGGTTGTTTTCGCAAATAAATACAACCGGCAACTGCCAAAGCACCGCCATATTGAAAGTTTCGTGCAGCATACCCTGGCGGGCAGCGCCATCGCCAAAAAAGCAAAGCGTAGCACGATCGTTACCCAAATATTGATCGCTAAAAGCGATACCTGCACCAAGGCCTATCTGTCCACCTACAATACCGTGGCCGCCAAAAAAGCGTTTTTCTTTGCTGAAGAAGTGCATGCTGCCGCCCTTACCCTTGGTACAGCCAGTAGCTTTACCATAAAGCTCCGCCATACATTCGTTGGCGCTCATGCCCTTAGCTATGGCCAGGCCATGGTCGCGATAGGCAGTGATGATGTTATCATCTTCGCGAATAGCGCTGATACAACCTGCAGCAACGGCTTCCTGGCCTATATAGAGGTGGCAAAACCCACGTATTTTTTGCATGCCGTATAGCTGACCCGTTTTTTCTTCAAAACGGCGCAACAGCAGCATCAACTCATACCATTTTAAATATGTTTCTTTACTGAATGTGGTCTGCACGGTTTGTCTAAATTTGTGCGAATTTATAAAAACTTTCGTTCCTTTTTCGTTTGAACAGGCTAAAGAAAATAACATTACTCCAGTTTCGCAATTATTCATCGGGTTTATTTGAGTTTCAACATAATATAACCTGCATTACGGGACCCAACGGCAGTGGCAAAACCAATTTGCTGGATGCTGTGTATTACTTGTGCTATACAAAGAGCTATTTCAGTGCCTACCAGCAAAACAGCGTACAAAAAGGGTTGGATGGGTTTAGGGTTGAAGGGATATTTGACAGGAATGATACTACTGAAACCATTAGTTGTAAGTGGAAGCAGGGTAAAAAAGAGGTTTTTCAGAACCAGGTAGAATATGACAAGCTGACTGACCATATAGGCCGCTATGCTGCTGTAATGGTAGCCCCCGATGATATTGAGCTGATAAACGAGGGTAGCGAATTGCGCCGCAAATGGATAGACAGCATACTGAGCCAGACTGATAAAGAGTACCTGGAACGCCTGATGCGGTACCAGCGAGTATTGCAGCAGCGCAACGCCTGGCTGAAGATGCAAAACAATGTAATGCCTGCAAACAGTGCCGAACTTGACTATTATGATGCCCGCCTGGCAGAAGATGGCACTTACATACATGGCTTGCGCAGGGTGTTTACTACAGCCTTTTTGCCTTTGCTGAACGATTATTACCATAAACTTTCGGGAGGGAGAGAAGTGATAGACATGCAGTATGAAAGCGACCTGGACCAAAAGAGCCTGCAACACTGGCTGAAAGATAGCCTGCAAAACGACCTGCGTATGCAACGTACGCTAAAGGGCATCCATAAAGATGACTGGAATTTCCTGTTGCAGGAGAACATATTAAAGCAATATGCATCGCAAGGGCAGAAGAAGAGTTTTCTGTTTGCGCTGAAGCTGGCACAGTACACATATCTGAGTAAAGAACTGGGATACTTGCCCATACTGCTATTGGACGATGTGTTCGAGAAGCTTGACCAGCAGCGTATCGAGGCATTGCTAACCATCATAAGAGCGGCTGACTTCGGCCAGGTGATCATTACCGATACACATGCAGAAAGGGTACGTAAGGCTTTCGATGGTGCAGGAGCGATAGGGTACATCGAGTTGGTTAATTGAGACTCATTTTAGTTATTTTCATATTTGTTGCTAATTTTTGCTAAGTTTTCTGTCATAAAAAAATTTTTTTCATCGATTGGGTTGCTTCTAAACGCTTGTCTGCAAAGCATTTTAACGCGAAATGATGCTTTGTGAATTTCGTAGCACTTAACAAAATATTTAAATAAATTCAACATAAACTTCATCATTGTTCAGTAGCAAATATACATAAAATGGTTAAAAATTGTTCTTTATATATGATATAGAGAATCTAAATACTTATGTTTATTGTTTATATATAAATGATGGCGGTAACTTTATTTCGTTTTATTAACTTTGGGCGGTTTCAATTTTTTTTCAGACCTTATTAAATACTGATATTTTTTTATGGGCTACATCAAAGACGGTTTTAAAGTAAAAGCCGATGAACAAGCAAAAGAGATTAAAGAACTAATTGCGCAGCATGGCGAGAAGGTGTTGGATAAAGTGACGATAGCGCAAGCATACCAGGGTATGCGCGGTATTCCCGGCCTTATTACTGAAACGTCTTTGTTAGACTCGAATGAAGGTATCCGTTTTCGTGGTTATTCCATTCCTGAATTGAGGGAAAAGTTGCCACATGCTGAAGGTGGAAAAGAGCCGCTTCCTGAAGGATTATTTTACCTGATGCTGTTGGGTGAAGTTCCTAACCAGGAAGATGTAGAGCATGTATCTGCTACATGGGCGCGCCGTTCGCATGTGCCCAATCATGTGTTTGATGTGATAGAAGCGTTACCTGTTTCTACACACCCAATGACGCAGTTCTGCACTGCAGTGCTGGCATTGCAAACAGAATCGAAATTTGCAAAAGCGTATAACGAAGGTATCAGCAAGAAAGAATACTGGGATTATACCTACGAAGATACAATGACGCTGATAGCGCGCCTGCCACGTGTAGCTGCGTACATCTACCGTCGTAAATACAAAAACGGTGAGCATATACAGCCCGATGGCATGCTGGACTGGAGTGCCAACTTTGCGCATATGATGGGATATGACAGCGATGGTTTTAAAGAACTGATGCGTTTGTATCTTACTATCCACTCAGACCACGAAGGTGGTAATGTGTCGGCACATGCTACACACCTTGTAGGTTCAGCCTTGAGCGATCCTTATCTGTCTTTCGCTGCAGGTATGACCGGCCTTGCAGGCCCGCTTCACGGCCTGGCCAACCAGGAAGTGATACGCTGGATAGAAGAAATGTGTGCTGAGCTGAATACACAACAACCAAGTAAAGAGCAAATTGCAGATTATATCAAGAAAACCTTAAGTGAAGGTAAAGTTGTACCGGGGTATGGCCATGCTGTACTGCGTAAAACAGATCCCCGCTTTACTGCACAAATGGAATTTGCTAAAGAACATTGCCCTGATGACCCAATAGTACAAACTGTATGGAATGTGTACGAAGTAGCACCTCCAATACTGGAAAACACAGGTAAGATAAAGAATCCGTGGCCTAATGTAGACGCACACTCGGGCGCGTTGCTGAAGCACTATGGCCTTGTAGAGGAAGATTTCTATACGGTATTGTTCGGCGTATCGCGCGCGTTGGGTGTATTGGCCAGCCTATGTTGGGATCGTGCCCTGGGCTTCCCTATCGAGCGCCCAAAATCGATGACGACCGACTGGATAAAGAAGTTTGTTGCTAAAGAACAAACTGTAGCATAAGCCGGGTTAGAATAATACTACATAAATAAAAAGCATGCGGGCGAATACCTGCTTGCTTTTTAGTTTAAAATATCTAAAGAAATATAAAACCACAATTATGAGCAATAAAGGGCCTGTATCACAGTTCATACAACACCACTACCGCCACTTTAACGCAGCTGCATTGGTAGATGCGGCTAAAGGATATGAAACACATTTGCTGGAGAATGGCAAAATGCTGGTATCGCTGGCAGGTGCTATGAGTACGGCTGAACTGGGTATTTC
>JAEZIL010000260.1 GCA_023436685.1 Bacteroidota bacterium
CCGTAGCACTCATCAATCAGTTAAGCCCAAAGAAATTTAACATTGAAAAGTATAAAGATACTTATACAGAAGCGCTGCTGAAAGTAATAAAGGATAAGGCAAAAGGTAAAAAAGTGTCTCAACCCAAGTTTAAGTTGGTGAAAAAAGGTAGTGCCGATATTATGGATCAGCTGAAAGAAAGTTTAAAAGCTAAAAAAGCCGGTTAATGAGCCTGACAACCTATAAAAAGAAGCGCAACTTTAAAGATACCAGCGAGCCGGAAGGTAAAGTTGAAAAAGCTGGTAAGCAATTGATATTTGTCGTTCAGCGCCACCATGCGTCACATTTGCATTACGATTTCAGGCTGGAATTAAAGGGTACACTCAAGAGCTGGGCAGTTCCTAAGGGCCCATCGCTTAATCCCGCCGACAGGCGGCTGGCAATGATGGTAGAAGACCATCCTATATCTTATGCTACATTTGAAGGAGATATACCCGAAGGAAATTATGGGGCAGGGCATGTAGATGTTTGGGATCATGGTACTTACCAGCCGGTAGATAAAAATGGCGAGAATATTACAGCTGCACAATTTGCCAAAGACCTTGCTTCAGGCAGCATAAAATTCCGTATGAAGGGCAGGAAGTTGAAAGGTGAATTTGCTCTGGTAAGAATAAAAGGAGATGAAAAAAGCTGGCTGCTGATAAAGCATCGGGATAAATATGCTACAGATGATCCATACGATAGCGAAACCTATGCAAAGAAAAGCTCATTGGCTTATACGGCTGCACGCCGTGCCCAAAAGAATGTGCCTATTAAGAAGGTTGTGGCTAAAAAATCTTCACCTAAAAAAGCAACGGTAAAGAAAGTGGCTGCAAAAAGCGCTGTAAAAAAAAAGCCCTTGAAAAAACCATAACACCACTTAAAAACGATCATCCAACATTTGCTTCCAATCCCCGTAAGTATAAGCACTTTATTACGCCCATGCTGGCTAAACTATCTCACGGGCCATTTGATGACCCCAATTGGGTTTTCGAAATAAAATGGGATGGTTACCGTGCTATTGCTGAAATAGATGACAAAAGAACCCGCTTGTATTCCCGCAATGGCTTATCCTTTTCTGATGAATATCCTACCATCTTTGCCGATCTGTTGGGTATTAAGCGAAAAATGATAATAGATGGAGAAATAGCCGCGCTTGATGAAAAGGGGCGGCCAAGTTTTCAATTGTTGCAACAGTACGGTCAAAACCCCAATGTGCCCTTGGTGTATTATGTGTTCGATATTCTGGAGCTAGATGGTGTATCGGTTAAGAACCAGACGCTGTTGGAGCGTAAGGAATTATTAAAAGAGATATTGCCTGAAACAGATACAATAAAATACTGCGAGCATATACCTGAAACCGGTATTGACTTTTTTAATGCGGTGGCTAAAACCGGCCTTGAGGGTATGATAGCCAAACGCGGTAATAGCACTTACAAGGAAGGTGCCAGAAATGGGGAATGGCTCAAGATCAAACACGTGCTTACTGATGAAGCAGTTATAGCTGGTTTTACTGCTCCGAGAAACAGCCGCAAGTTTTTTGGTGCATTAATATTAGGAACTTATGAAGGCGGAGTCTTAAAATATATTGGGCATACAGGTACAGGCTTTAACGACAAAGCTCTTAAAGAAATGCACCAGCTATTGAAACCACTTATTACCGGAACTAATCCTTTTAAAGAAAAAATAAAAGTAAACTCACCTGTTACGTGGGTGCGGCCAAAGTTAGTGTGCAATATTAAGTTTACTGAAAAGACTGCCGATGGTAATAGGAGGCATCCGGTGTTTATTGGTTTAAGGGAAGATAAAGACGCTACTGATGTTCATGCAGAAGATAAAATTGAAGTGCCTAATGAAAGAGATGAAAAGCAAAAATCAAGTATGAAAACGAAAATCCCAACTAAGGTTGAATTAACCAATACCGATAAAATATATTGGCCGGAAGAAGGATATACAAAAGGCGATATGCTCGATTATTACAATACAGTTTATCCCTATATCATACCATATTTAAAAGGCAGGCCTCAGTCGCTCAACCGTACACCCAACGGCATTCATGGTAAAACTTTTTATCATAAAGATGCCGGTGGCAATGCGCCGGATTGGGTAGAGAGCTTTCCTGTATATTCCGACAGTGCTGCTAAAACGGTTGATTACCTTGTTATTAACGATAAACCCTCACTGCTGTATGTAGCAAATATGGGATGCATCGAAATAAACCCATGGAACTCTACAACCAAGAAGCCCGATCATCCAAGCTATATAGTTCTGGATCTTGACCCCTCTGACAAAAATACTTTTAACCAGGTTGTAGATTGTGCATTAGTTATTAAAGACATACTGGATAAAGCAGGTATTGAAGGGTATTGTAAAACTTCCGGTTCTACAGGGTTGCACATCTATCTGCCACTAGGTGCAAAATACGATTATGAACAGTCCCGGCAGTTTGCAGAACTATTAGCCAGTATTGCACAGGAACAGTTGCCTGATACAACTACGCTGGAACGCTCGTTAAGTAAGCGGCGGAAAGATCAGATATATATTGACTATTTGCAAAACAGGCGCGGGCAAACCCTTAGTAGTGTATATAGCTTAAGGCCAAAGCCTGGCGCACCTGTATCTACACCATTGCTGTGGAAAGAGGTAAAGCATGGCCTTGACCCTGTTAATTTCAACATAAAGAATACTATGAAAAGACTAGAAAAGCTTGGTGATTTATTTGCACCGGTTCTTAAAAAAGGCATTAATATTAAGAAAGCGCTAAAGAATCTTGAACTGTAGTTGTTTATTACAATTTCATGACTTGATATGACGAATATCACCCTTTTTGGCAGCAAACTTGAACATACTTTTGAAATGTTTTCATGGTGATAGGTTTATAGGCGCCGGCTTGTTCTCAGGCCGGCTTTTTTATTGGCATTTGTTTTTAAGTTGCATTATTATGAGCAAACAGAATTACAGCAATCATGTGCGATTTTATATACCGCATCATTTCGTTTTTTATCCCCTGGTAGCTTTTCTTATAGCCGTTTGTATTTACCTAATGGGTAATATGCCAGAATGGAGGATTTTATTTGCAGGTATGGCAATACTATTGTTTTTACTGGCATGGCTCTCTTATATGATGAGACAACACTATGCACTTACCACCCAGAATAGAATTGTACGGCTTGAAATGAGATTAAGATATTACCAGCTTAGCGGTAAACCATTTGAAATATATGAGCCACAATTAACATTTGGACAAATAGCAGCTTTAAGGTTTGCCTCAGATGCTGAATTGATATCGCTGCTGGAACGTACATTAAGCGAAAATTTATCTCCCAATGCTATCAAGCGCTCTATAATAAGTTGGATACCCGATGAAATGCGAGTATAGCAATTATTCTTTAGGCGCTTGCTTGGAGCTTTTTCTTTTATCAGTTCTGTCGGCTCCGGTAGTACGATCTGTGGTTTCATCAAGTCCTGCTGGTGGCAGCTTTTCTTTCACTGTCCTTGCTTTGTTATTGGCTGGTG
>JAEZIL010000330.1 GCA_023436685.1 Bacteroidota bacterium
TGCTAAGTTTTCTGTCATAAAAAAATTTTTTTCGTGCGACAGTTTGCGGCGAAACCCAGTTTGGGCAAGGCTTTGGAGCCTGAAATGACGCACCACTGTTTTTACCTCACTTAGCATTATTTAACAACGCTTTTTAAACAAATAAATCACCCCGGTTTATGGGATGATTTACTATAGCAAATATACGTAAAATTATTTAAAATAGTGTATTTTTATTAACGAGTAAATAACAATTGGTAGGGTGAAAACACGGTGGTACAAGTAAATCGTAAACTATATATTTAATCAGATTTTTAAATATGAAAATTCTACTTGACACTAATATTATTATCCATCGTGAAGCGAACCGGGTAGTAAAAAATGAAATCGGTATCCTTTTTAATTGGCTGGACAAACTACACTACACTAAGTGTGTACATCCTTTAACTTCTAGGGAAATAGATAAGAACCCTAATAAGGATACAGTCAAAACAATGCAAATAAAACTAGCTAATTACTATAGTCTAAAGACGGAAGCCCCTTTGCATGATGATGTAAGAGTAGTTGCTGATAAGTTTGACAAAAATGAAAACGATAGGAATGATACAAGTCTATTGAACGAAGTATATAATCATAGAGTTGATATACTAATTACTGAAGATAAAAAAATACATGCTAAGGCTTTAGAATTGAATATATCCAGTAGGGTATTTTATATAAATACTTTTTTAGAAAAGGTTACAGAAGAAAATCCAGATTTAGTAAACTACAAAGTACTAGCTGTAAAGAAGATGCACTTTGGCAACGTTGATTTAAATGACACATTTTTTGACAGCTTCAGAGAAGATTATATTGGATTTAATGAATGGTTTAATAGAAAGTCTGATGAGATATCCTATGTATGTTATGATGAAAATAATGTAACAGCCTTTTTGTTCGTCAAAGTTGAAAATGAAAATGAGGATTATAGTAATATTCAACCTTTGATGGAAAAAAGAAAGAGATTAAAGATTGGGACGCTAAAAGTAATTAGTAATGGCTTGAAAATTGGCGAAAGATTCTTGAAAATTATCTTTGATAATGCTGTTAAAAACAAAGTAGATGAAATCTATGTAACTATATTTGATAAGCGTCCGGAACAGCAAAGGTTAATAGCGCTATTAGAAGAATTTGGTTTTAAGTATCATGGCGAAAAACAAACGCAATCAGGTACTGAACGTGTCTACTTGCGTAGTCTTTGGCCTGTAGCCAATACGCAATATCCTAGATTGACTTACCCTAAAATAAATCCTGATACTAAAATATATGTGATACCAATAAGGCCGGAGTATCATACAGAGTTATTGCCCGATTCTATTTTGAATACAGAATCGCCACTAAACTTTGTCGAAAATATGCCTCATAGAAATGCTATAAGTAAGGCATACATATCTCATTCATACAATCGTAATTTAAGAAGCGGGGATACTATTGTCTTTTATCGTACCGGCGGAATTTATGAGGGGGTTGCAACAACGATTGGTATCGTTGAGAGTATTCGAGATAATATATCATCAGCCGATGAGTTAGCAGAAATTTGCCGTAAAAGAACAGTTTTGAAGCCAGAAGAACTAGCAGAGTATTGGAATAGATATCCTAGAAACAAGCCATTTGTAATAAATTTTCTATATGCATTTTCATTTCGGAGGAGGGTTATTTTAAAAGACATGTTGGATAGGAAAATATTACCATCAATGGATAGTGTTAGAACCATTAGCGAAATGAGTAAGGTTGGATTACGTGAACTTGTCAAAATTGCTGGAGTATGAAAAGCTTAGCAATATGGCTAGACGAGAATTCCATAGCCCCTCAAAATGACTCAATAGAAATGCATGTGAATTTGTGGAAGATAGCAACAAAGAAAAATGGTTATAGGAGATTCATTGATATAGGTATAAACTTGCTTGACCCACAAACACTTAATCGATTACGTATCTATGTGCCTGTTAAGTTAGAGGCTAACAATGTATTTGATATTGTAGGCTCCTTTATTAATGATAACAGTTTAATCTGTACGTTATTTAATGAAAATTACCGCAGCATTCATAAGCCCAATAGCAAAGCCCACTCTATTCATGATAACAGTGGCTCTTTCAAATTTGATATATACGAACTGGACCAGTCAAATTTTCATCTTGAACATAGGTATAATGGAACTATCATTAATGTGATGATATCGAATACATCACCTACATATATAAGATGTAGAATAGACAATACATTTTGTGATCAGATAGTAAATATACAAAGGCCATCAAATTCCTTCTTTCAAAGCGCATTCTCTAAAATTGAGATTACGGACTTTAGAGTAAATGATGTTAGGGATCTTAATAATAGTTTGTTGGAAGAAATGAACAAAGAGAAAATCCCTCAGATTAGCAAGGGACATTTTTTCTATATGATATCTTCAAATGAGGAAGTCATTAATTATCAAATTCCATTTATAAATTGTAGAATACTTGAGAAACAAAAATGGTTAAAGTATATTGGAGAAAATTCGCTTAAGCAAGATGAGGAAGTCCTGGCTTACCATTGGAAAATAAGTAATAACAACTTCAATATTTTTGTTAAAACCAAGTTTGAAAACAATAATTGGAAGACTATTTTATGGTATTTATTTGTACTTTTGCTCTTAACAATATTGTTTGATAGAATTAGCGATTACATCAATCATTCACTAGACAATGCTTTAACTTATGCAAGTTATATTATCCATAAAACCTGAGTTTGCAGAGAAGATTTTCGATGGTAGCAAGAAGTTCGAATTTCGTCGTGTCATTTTCAAAAATCCAGATATAAAAAGCATTATTGTTTATGCTTCTTCTCCTGTGAAAAAAGTGATAGGGGAATTTGAAATTGATGAAATATTGAAAGATGACTTGAACTGTTTATGGCAGCAAACTCAAGCCGATTCTGGGATTACAAAGGATTTCTTTTTTGAATACTTTGAAAATAAATTAGAAGGTTTTGCTATTAAAATAAAGAGTGTTACAAGGTATAAGGAGCCGAAATGCTTAAAACAAGATTATAACCTAACCCCTCCCCAATCTTTTCTGTACTACTAGTATAGATTGTTCAATTTAGTTAAGTTGATTTCTGTATCTACACTCAAAAAGCTTTTATAATTGTTTTTTTCTAGCAATAAATTATAGGTTTCTATTGACGGCCCTGCCATGTTTATCGCATACTCTATGCCCATAATTGAAACTATAAAGAATAGTTCCATAGATTCCGAGTATTTGAATGTGTACTCATGTAATATTTCATAGGGATGGCCTGGTGTCTCTAGAAATATGTCTAATTCCGAATAAATCCTTCTTTGGCTATATTCCCAGATAGCTGTACTTTTTCCATACCGGACAAAGTTTCTTATAGGATCCAGCTCTTTTTTATCAACAACTTCGTTTTCATAATTAGAAACATCCAAGCATAGTTTGGTGAGGGCTTCAATTCCTACCTTACAAATAAATTTTGATAGGTATATATTATTTTCTTCTGGGGTTTGAAAAATCTGAACATACATTTTGTTAGCGTGGCCAGACAAGATGTAGCTTTCAAGTTCTTTATTTGTAGAGTCTAGTCCTATATGTCCATTTTCAAGTATAAAATCTACTGTGAATATTTTATTGTTTGCAATGATGGTTCCTTTCCATGAGACGATTTTGTCTTTCTTATTCTTAATATTATTACGGCTACGTATAGCTTTAAAATAGTCCTGTTCAAGTAATTTTTTTTCAACCTTAAGTGCGAGATAATTATTGCACATATCGCATACTACACCTTTAGGGAGAACATGTTCTTTGTTACCTAGCGATTCAGGAATAATATGTTCAATACTTTTTGAATTGTCTGAATTTTGCTTACAAAATATACATCGCATATCTAACCTATTGCTCTAATTTACAAAGTATGGTATAGATAGTAGCACTAGCCTTGAACGGTGCCAACGCCGCAGTAGCTCAATAGCAATTCGTCCCTTCGTTACCAACTATTCTTAAAACGGGCTATCGAAATCTTGTAGTGTGGGGAAAGACAGATCGCGGGTGGAGATGATGGGGGCGGGCAGTTGCCAGTCGTACCCAATACTATCGTAACGGATGCCGGTATCGTGCTGCTGGCTATACTCGGATGATACGAGGTAGTAGGTAATAGCACCTTCGGTAAGGGCCTTGAAGCCATGGGCAAAGCCTTCGGGTATATAATAGGCCTTGTGGTTGGCGGCGCTCAGCTCGGTAGCAAAATGCTGCCCGTAGGTAGGGCTGGCCTTGCGGAGGTCGACAATAACATCGAGTATAGCCCCCTGCGGGCAAAACACAATTTTAGCATGCTGGTGCGGCGGGGTCTGGAAGTGCATACCGCGCACTACATTTTTATTAGATATAGAGAAATAGCTTTCCTTCAACTGAAAATCGATACCATGCTGCGCCAGCGTAGTGGCGTGAAATGTTTTGATGAAGCTGCCGCGTGCATCGTCGAAAGCCGGCATATCGATTATATATGCGCCTTGTAGCGGTATGGGTTGCAGTTGTGCCATAGGTGTTATGCTATACTCCCGAAGTATTGTTCAATTTGTTGCAGGCATTTGGTGTGCGCATCCTGCTCGCGATTGGCATACCAGTCGGCAGTGAGCTGTATGGCCGTAGTGGCGTTGAGCTTAGGCTGCCAGCCCAGCATATTGTGTGCTTTGCTGCTATCGAGGAGGAGGAGCTTAGCCTCGTGCGGGGCGTTCTCAGGTATATTCACCTGGTAGCCGCCGCGGCCAAAGCGTTGCAGGAATATCTTCACCAGGTCTTCAACAGTAACCGTATCGTTGGCATCGGGGCCAAAGTTGAAAGCGGTGCTGAAGGTAACGGGGTCTTCGCTCATGCGGGCAGCGAGGCTGAGGTAAGCACCCAGCGGCTCGAGCACGTGCTGCCAGGGGCGCACAGATGCCGGGTTGCGCACGTTCACCTTTTCATCGAACTCCAGCGCACGAACAATATCTGGGATGATGCGGTCGTCGGAGAAATCGCCACCACCTATTACATTGCCCGCGCGTACTGCCGCCACCGATTTTTCGTGATGGGCGTAGTTGGCCGGGTTGAAGAAAGAGCGGCGGTAAGATTCTACCACTATCTCGGCAGCAGCCTTACTGGCCGAGTACGGATCGTAACCACCCAGCTTGTCGTCTTCTTTAAAAGCTTCGCCACGCTCGGGGTTCTCGTATACTTTATCGGTAGTTATCATGAGGGCCACGCAGGGCTTCTTAAGGCTGCGCAGTGCCTCGAGCATATGCACGGTGCCTTGGGTGTTTACCATAAAGGTATCGGCAGGCATATCATAGCTGCGGCGCACCAGGCTTTGTGCGGCGAGGTGAAACACAAAATCGGGCTCAAAGCGGACGAGCTCGCCTTGCAGCAGGGGCAGGTCGCGCAGGTCGCCAATGACGGATGAATAACAAATG
>JAEZIL010000001.1 GCA_023436685.1 Bacteroidota bacterium
GCTTTAGTTTTTGCGGTAGTGCTATCGGCACCCATCAATACGAAAGTGCGTGCTATGTAATTAGGGTATTCGCTGCGTATTTTAGCAGTGCGCTCATCTGTATTAAAATAATAGTCACGGTTAGGCAGGCCTATACCTCCCTGGCTTATATAATAAGCCATCACATCGCTGGCTTTTGCATCCTGCGACACACCTTCGCTAAAAAATACGCCTAAACCTGTAGTATGAAGTTCCGCGGCCAGCTGCATTAAGCCTTTGTTGTCTTTTACAGCATCTATTTTATCCAATTGTGGTTTCACGGACGCTACGCCTTGTCTTTCTATGCTGGTGGTATCCATACCGCTGAACCAAAAATCACCTATCTGTTGTTCCAGTCCTTGTTTAGCCTTCTTTTTCAATGCCTCTTCATTAATATGCAGCAAGCGCTTATATAGTTCTTCCTGTACTAAATGCGCAATGCCCCAGCTCGATTCTTCAGCAGGTATTTGAGTGTTTTTTATCCACCTTCCCTCTGCGTATTCAAAGAAGTCGTCAGCCGGGTTAATGGCTGTATCCATATTAGCTATAAGTATATCCTCTTTGGGTTTATTGTCTTTTTCGCCGGCAGGCTTACATGCGGCTAACAGCATAGTAAGCGCTATGCTGCTATAAATGAACTTTTTGTTCATAAGTTAAGATTGCTGTGTTTAGATTAATGCGGTAAAAATAAAGAAGTTTACACAGCGTTCTGCATCTGCCGCAATAAATCACCCATCTACAAGGGTTGCTCTTTCTTTAAACGTTCAAATTGTGCCTCGGCCGTCAGGTCAAGTCGTAGCGGGGTTATAGATACCAGGTTGTGCTCTACTGCCCATCGGTCGGTATCCTCCTCGGCAGGCTCAAGCGGTGTTACAGTAAACCAATAGTGTTTTCTTCCCATAGGATCTACTCCGGGCACTATCTTGCCATCGTACAGCCTTACCGATTGTCTTGTCCAGCGCATACCTTCCGGTTTTTGTGGAAAGTTAACATTGAACAGCCCCAGGCTGGTATCGGCAAGTAGCAGTTCCAGGGTTTTGGTCACATACGGTTCCAGTGCATCAAAATTAGGTTCATCTTTACCTACCGGGGTGCTTAAAGCAATGCCTTTTATTCCAAGCAGCACTGCCTGCTTAGCGCCGGCCAGTGTGCCGGAATGCCACATTGAATTACCCAGGTTGGGCCCCATATTGATGCCTGATAATACCACATCGGTATGAGACCATGTATGTGTACCTAAAGCCACACAATCGGCGGGTGTGCCATTTACACGGTAGGCTTCCACACCTTGTGTAAAATTTATGGGAGATTTTCGGAATGATAAAGGCCGGCTATGTGTTACGGCATGCCCCATTGACGATTGTTCTACATCGGGTGCCACCACACGTACTTCGCCAAATTTTTGAGCAACTTTTGCCAGGAATGCTATACCCGGGCTATATATACCATCGTCGTTTGTAATAAGTATTTTCATAGTATATCAGGAAGCTATACTATCATGCCAGCAGGCGCAGCAATAAGGCAGGCTCTGCGGGAACGTTTTTTATTAAAACATATTCATTATGAGTATACTGCCCCAAATTAAAAAAGTACAACTGTTGCATAACCCCAATGCCGGCGATAAAAACCATTCAAAGGAAGCCCTCATGAAGCAAATAAAGCAAAAGGGCTTCAAATGCAGTTATTCTTCCATTAAAGAAGATGGATGGGATAAAATTGCTGAAGATATAGACATAGTTGCCATAGCCAGTGGCGATGGCGGAGTGCGTAAAGTGGTGCGAATGCTGCTAAATCGCAGCCTGAAACAGAAGCATTATCCTATAGGTATCATTCCTATGGGCACTGCAAATAATGTTGCTAAATCGCTTGGTGCACCTTTAGATGTAAGCGAAGCAGTATGTGTATGGTTGAATGGTATTGTGCAAAAACATGATATAGGCATATTGTATAACGTGCCCGATGAGGAGTTTTTTATGGAGGGGGTAGGTTACGGAATTTTTCCTGAACTGATGAAGCAGGCAAAAAAGTCAAAGGGCAAAAAAAAGGTAGACCCTGAAGAAGAGTTAAAGCTTACACTGGAATTGCTGTACAAATTGATTATGAGTTACCGTGCTACTGCGTGCGTAATTGAGGTAGATGGCAGGCAGTTTGCAGGCAACTATTTGCTGGTAGAGGTAATGAACACTAAAGCAATTGGCCCAAATCTTACTTTGAGTGAGAAAGCCGTGCCCGATGACAGCTTGTTTGAAGTGGTAATGGTAGAAGAGGCGCAAAGAGAACAATTAGCCAATTATGTATCCGGAAAACTAAGGGGCGAAGACGCACCTCCGGCATTTCAGACAGTACAGGGAGCTCATATACAAATAGACTGGCATGGTAAAGACATGCATGTGGACGATTGCCTGATAACCCGCAAAAAGAGCGCCCCTATTACTATTGAATTAAGGGAAAAGTTGATAAGTTTCGTGTTGCCCGAGAGGCCGACACCGGGTTTAAGCGAATAGCCTTTCCCGACCGAATATCCCTTAATTTTGCTAACCTTATTATTATGGCAGAAAAGAAAGCGGCGAAAGCAAAAAAGGCTGGCGAAAGCAAGAAGAGCATAAAGCATATTGAGGGCATATCAGAACCCCAGGTAGAGCATGAAGGCAATGGTGCATATGGCAATAGCGATGATGAGATATTCATCAAAGGTGCGCGCATGCATAACCTTAAGAACGTAAATGTCAGTATTCCGCGCAATAAGCTGGTGGTCGTAACGGGTGTTTCCGGGTCGGGTAAGTCGAGCCTTACAATGGATACTTTATTTGCCGAAGGGCAACGCCGCTATGCCGAAAGCCTGAGTGCCTACGCACGCCAGTTCCTGATGCGCATGGATAAGCCGGACGTGGACTACATTCACGGTATATGCCCGGCCATAGCCATAGAGCAAAAAGTGACTACCCGCACTCCTCGTAGTACCGTTGGTAGTATGACTGAGATATACGATTATCTGCGCCTGCTGTTTGCACGTGCCGGTCATACCTATTCGCCGGTGAGTGGTAAGGAAGTAAAGAAAGATAGTGTGACAGATGTGGTAGATTACATCCAGAGACTGCCTAAAGGAGTAAAGATCCAGTTTATAGTTCCTCTGGTTACACGCTATAAGCGCAGCGTGGAGGAAGAGCTGAACATATTGATGCAAAAAGGCTTCAGCAGGGTGTACGCAAAAGGTACGGATGATAAACCTATACGTATTGAAGATGTACTAAGCGGCGAACAAAAGCTACCCGCAAAAAATATATACCTGCTTATAGACAGGATTGTGACCAAAGATTTTGAAGAAGACGACCTGCACCGCATGGCCGATAGTATACAGACCGCTTTTTACGAAAGCGAAGGGGAGTGCCTGCTGGAAATTGATGGCGATAAAGTAGAAGTGTTCAACAATCGCTTCGAAGCCGATGGTATGACCTTCGAAGAGCCTACACCCAACCTGTTTTCGTTTAACAATCCATACGGTGCCTGCCCTACCTGCGAGGGTTTTGGACAAGTGCTGGGTGTGGATGATGACCTGGTAATACCCGATAAACGCCTGAGTGTTTATGAAGGCGCAGTGGCTTGCTGGCGGGGCGATAAGATGAGCGAATGGCAAAGTGCTTTTATACGTACGGCCGCTAAGTTCGATTTTCCTATCCACAAGCCTGTTATCGATCTAAGTGTAAAGGAATACGACTTGCTGTGGAATGGCAACAGCAAAGTAAATGGCATCCGCGATTTCTTTAGCATGGTAGAGCAGAACTTATACAAAGTGCAATACCGCGTAATGCAGGCACGTTACCGTGGGCGTACGGTGTGTGGTACCTGCAACGGTTCAAGGCTGCGCCCCGAGGCTATGTATGTAAAGGTGTCGGGCGCTACCATTGCCGATCTGATGATGATGCCTGCCAGCGACCTGGCCAATTGGTTCGGTAATATGCAGCTGAACGAGCATGATCAGCAGGTAGCAAAGCGTATCATGATAGAGCTGAACCAGCGCATTAAAACCTTGCTCGATGTTGGTTTGGGTTATCTTACTTTAAATCGCCTGGCCAATACGCTTAGCGGTGGTGAAAGCCAGCGTATACAGCTTACCAAATTTCTGGGAAGCAACCTGACTGATTCATTATATATCCTCGATGAACCGAGCATAGGGTTGCACTCGCGCGATACAGAACGCCTCATCAAGGTACTTAAAAACCTCCGCGACCTGGGTAATACCGTTGTAGTTGTAGAGCACGATGAGATGATGATGCGCGAGGCTGATTACATTATCGATATGGGGCCGTTGGCCAGCCACCTGGGTGGTGAGGTGGTAGCGGCTGGTCCTTACAAGGAACTGATAAAAAATAAAATGAGCCTCACGGGTCAATACCTGAGTGGCGCATTATCAATAGAGCCGCCTGCTGTAAAGCGCAAGCCTAAGGGGGCCATACGCTTAGAAGGTTGCCGACAAAACAACCTGAAAGATGTGTCCGTTGATTTTCCTTTGAACCTGCTTTGCGTGGTAACGGGTGTAAGCGGTAGCGGTAAAACAACGCTGGTAAAACAAACCTTATACCCCGCACTGCAAAAACACTATGGCGAGGGCACCGACAGGCCGGGCCTCCACCGTGCACTGGCCGGCGATCTCGATCGCATAACGCATGTGGAGATGGTGGACCAAAACCCCATTGGTAAATCATCGCGCAGCAACCCGGTTACCTATATAAAGGCCTGGGACGAGATCCGTAAGCTCTTCACTAAACAGCCACTGGCTAAAATGCGTGGCTTTGCCGAAAAGCATTTCTCCTTCAATACCGATGGTGGCCGCTGCGATACCTGTAAGGGCGAGGGCGAAGTAATCGTAGAAATGCAGTTCCTGGCCGATGTGCACCTGGTATGCGAAAGCTGCAAGGGCAAGCGCTTTAAAGATGAAGTGCTGGAAGTTACTTATCGCGGCAAGAATGTATTCCAGATACTGGATATGAGTGTCGATGAATCGATTGAATTCTTTAAAGATGAGAAAAAACTATCGAAAGCAATACAGCCGTTGAGCGATGTAGGTTTGGGCTACGTGAAGCTGGGCCAAAGCAGCGATACTTTGAGTGGTGGCGAGGCGCAACGTGTAAAGCTGGCCTCGTTCCTGGGTAAGGGAAGCGATAAAGAGAAGATACTCTTCATTTTCGATGAGCCTACAACGGGCCTGCACTTTCACGATATCAAAAAACTACTGAAGTCTTTCGATGCACTTATTGAACAAGGGCATTCCATCATAGTTATCGAGCACAATACCGATGTTATTAAATCAGCCGACTGGGTCATAGACCTGGGCCCTGAAGGTGGTGTTGGTGGTGGACGGTTACTCTATGAAGGTGTACCTGAGGGTTTAGCTAAAGTGAAGGAAAGCTATACAGGGAAGTATATGTAAGAATCTGTTTTCCCTCTATTGTAAAGCCTTCTTTGAGGGCTTTATTTGTTTAGCTGCTGTTCATACAGCCTATAATTGTCTTCATCAAAGCATACAAACATCACTTACTCTACTTTTTTGTGTTCGACTAGAAACTCACGCACTGTATCAACCGCTATGGTAGCAGCTTTATCTTTTGGAAAGCCATAAATGCCGGTGCTGATGTTTGGGAAGGCTATGGTCTTAATGTTGTTATCTACCGCCAGTTGCAGGCTATTGCGGTAGGCCGATGCTAGTAACGTTTCTTCGTTATTCTTACCCCCATTCCAAACAGGTCCTACAGTATGTATCACATATTTGGCGGGCAGGTTGCCACCTGTAGTTATCACTGCTTCACCAGTTTTGCAGCCACCTTGTTTATTGCGTATCTGTATGCATTCATCCAGTATGGCCTTACCGCCAGCCCGGTGTATAGCGCCATCTACGCCGCCACCGCCCAGCAGAGATGAATTAGCCGCATTTACAATGGCATCTACTTCCATTTTAGTAATATCGCCTTTTAGCAGCTGCATCATAAATCAATACTTTTACGTTCTTGTTCTCAAAAGCAACAAAACTATGCCCTCCAATCTGGTTTTCAAACGCATCACAACCGATCATATTCCGCATTTCATATGTCTCAGGCTCAAATTCTAGTAATCCATAAAGGTGTGGCTTTGGCTGCAAGAATAGTCCTAAAATTAAGATAACATTACGTTTATTAATTGTATATTTGTTTTAGTTATTATCTCCATCAGTGCGAGGAGTGTAGCGACGAAGCAATCTTTGCTACTTTCTTTTTTCAGGTAAAAAAAGTAGGGTAGTGAGAACAGGATGAAATATTAATTGATAAACTATGCTAGGTCTCCCAAAATTTCATTTGCGACACTTTCTTTCTAAAAACAAGCCTGTCAAGGCCTGCGGAGCAAACTGTCGTACAAAATATTTTTTTTATGACAGAAAACTTAGCAAAACTTAACAACGAATATGGTAAATGAAAATGTGTTCGCAATTTTGAAGTTCTTTCACAAAAAAGATTCTTATTCTTTTGTAGATTCGCCGCGCATCCAAAACAAAATATTTAAACTATGACTCCTCAGAAAATTACAATGGGCGCCGATGGCAAACTTCAGGTACCGGAAAACCCGATAGTTCCTTTTATTGAAGGTGATGGTATAGGCCCCGATGTATGGACTGCCAGCCGCAGGGTTTTGGATGCGGCAGTGGAAAAATGCTATAACGGTAAGCGCAAAATAGAGTGGAAGGAAATGCTGGCGGGCGAAAAAGCCTTTAACCAAACGGGGGAGTGGCTGCCGGTTGAAACTCTGGACGTAGCAAAAGAATATATTGTATCTATCAAAGGCCCGCTGACTACGCCTGTAGGTGGCGGTATCCGTTCGCTGAACGTGGCCATGCGCCAGGAGCTTGACCTTTATGTATGTCTTCGCCCTGTGCATTGGTTTCACGGTGTGCCTTCACCGGTGGTACATCCTGAAAAAGTGGATATGGTTATCTTCCGTGAGAATACGGAAGATATATACGCAGGTATCGAATTCCAAAACGGTAGTCCTGAAGCAAAAAAACTACTCGACTTCCTGACCAATGAGCTGGGTGTATCGAAAAAAATACGTTTCCCGGAAAGTTCGGCTTTCGGTATCAAGCCAGTTTCTAAAGATGGTTCTGAAAGGCTGATACGTGCAGCTATACAATATGCTATAGATAACAAACGTCCCACTGTGTCTATCGTACACAAAGGCAACATCATGAAGTTTACCGAAGGTGGTTTCAAGATGTGGGGCTACGAACTAGCTACCCGCGAGTTTGGCGATAAGGTATACACCTGGGAGCAATGGGAGGCAACCAAGAAAGCAAGCGGCGAAGAGGCTGCCAATGCCGAGATCAAAAAGGCAAAAGCAGATGGTAAGATCATCATCAACGATGTAATTGCCGATAACTTCCTGCAACAAATACTGCTGGCACCACAAGACTATTCAGTGGTAGCAACGCTCAACCTAAATGGCGACTATATATCTGATGCACTGGCTGCTGCAGTAGGCGGTATCGGTATCGCTCCGGGTGCCAATATCAACTATCTTACTGGTCACGCTGTGTTCGAAGCTACGCATGGTACTGCACCGCGTTTCGCCAACACCGATTCTATGAACCCGTCATCGCTGCTATTGAGCGGGGTTATGATGCTGGAATACATGGGTTGGAACGAAGCTGCTGAATGCATATTGTCTGCTTTGAAAGATACCATTAAACGCAAGCGTGTTACTATCGATTTCTATAATCTGATGCACGATGCAACCCTGCTGAAGACCAGCGAGTTTGCTACCGAGATCATCAAACATCTTTAAACGACCCAGCATGGCTTTAGACATAGCATCTTATATCGATCATACACTGCTAAAGCCTGTTGCTACGAAAGAAGATATCGTACAGCTCTGCGAAGAGGCACACCAATTCGGGTTTGCAGCGGTATGTGTACCGCCTTGTTACGTGCGCCTGGCAAAGGAGATGCTGAACAGCAGCGATGTGAAAGTAGCTACAGTGATAGGCTTCCCTTTCGGCTATCAAGCGGCACAAGTTAAGCTTACCGAAATACAAATGTCAATACAGGCAGGTGCTGATGAACTGGATATGGTACATCATATAGCTGCTTTGAAAAACGACGATTGGGAATACCTGGGGCGAGAGGTAGAGCTTTGCACTCAGCAAATACATGCCGCAGGTAAGAAAATAAAAATAATAGTAGAGAGTGGGGTATTGACTGATGAAGAGTTGATAAAATGCTGCAATATTTATGGAGCATTGGGTATCGATTTTATGAAAACCTCTACCGGCTATGCTGAAGTAGGTGCTACCGTACATGCTGTGCAACTAATGCGTAAATACTTACCGGAAACGGTATCTATAAAAGCGTCGGGCGGTATTCGTACCTTCGCACAGGCTGAAGCATTGATTGCTGCAGGTGCGAACCGTATAGGTTGTTCTGCAAGCATGCAAATTTTAAAAGAGAGCAGCCAAACACTATGAAGCAATTATTGTATTTGTTATTGACGGGGTTGGTATGGTATATGCCATTAGAAGTTGCTGCGCAGATAAAAGTAGTTGAAAATGCGCAGCCGGAAGCTAAAGGTGTAATAATACATGCCGATGAGCGCCTGGCTGTACTGGAAAAAAAGAATAAGAATATACAAATGGGTGTTATCCGCTCGGGGCGTGGTTTCAGGGTGCAAATATATAATGGAAACGATAGGGCAAAGGCTACACAAACAAAGGTTGACTTCATGAAGCGCTTTCCCGGTGTACGTACTTATCTTACATATGTACAGCCCCAGTTCAGGGTAAAGGTGGGCGATTTTCGTACACGTGCAGAAGCACAAAAAATGTATGAGCAGGCAAGTACTTTGTATAACCCTTGTATGATAGTTCCCGATATCATTGTTATTAATACATTGAAAGATGATTGACCTGATACGCCAAAAGGCGGAACAATATTTTCCGGAAGTACAGGCTATACGCCATCATATACATACATATCCTGAGCTTTCGTTTGAGGAACACAATACGGCTGCATTTATCTCCGGCCGCCTTGCCGATTGGGGTATAGCACATACAACAGGCATTGCCGGTACGGGGGTCGTTGCTTTGATAGAAGGTAAGAATCCTTCCAGCAAATGCATTGCGCTGCGTGCTGATATGGACGCATTGCCCATTCAGGAATTGAACGATACAGAATACCGTTCGCAGAATGACGGTGTGATGCATGCATGTGGTCATGATGTGCATAGCAGTTGCCTGTTGGGTGTGGCCCGCATACTGAACGATATGAAAGGCGAGTTTGAAGGAACTGTGAAGCTTATCTTTCAACCTGGCGAAGAGAAACACCCCGGTGGTGCCAGCCTTATGATAAAAGATAGCGTGCTGGAAAATCCTAAGCCCTCTGCCATCTATGCGCTACATGTATACCCGCATTTATCAAGTGGTACAGTAGGTTTTAAGCCAGGGCAATATATGGCCAGTGCCGATGAAGTTTATATAACCATTGAAGGTAAAGGCGGCCATGCTGCTTTGCCACATCAAACTATAGATCCCATTGCCATAGCTGCACAGGTCATAGTATCGCTGCAGCAGGTGGTAGCCCGCAAAAGTAATCCGCTGATACCATCGGTGCTAACATTCGGTAAAATAGCAGGCGGTTTTGCTACTAATGTAATACCCGATAAAGTAGAAATATTGGGTACGCTGCGTACAATGGATGAACAATGGCGTTCAGAAGCGCACCAATGGATAAAACAAATAACAGAGCAAACCTGCGCTGCTTACGGGGCAAAAGCTATTATTGATATTCCGGTAGGTTATCCCTCTTTATTTAACGATCCCGCTACAACAGAAAAGGCTGAAGAATGGGCCCGGGAATATTTAGGGTCAGAGAATGTAAAAACACTGGATCGACGTATGGCCGGCGAGGACTTTAGTTTTTATACGCACCACGTGCCCGGGTGTTTCTTCCGAATTGGTACTAATAAGAACAATAAAGAATTTACAGCACCGGTTCACAATGCTCGTTTTGACATTGATGAGGAAGCCTTGAAAACAGGTGTAGGCATTTTTACTTATATCGCTCTGTCGGCCTTACAGCATTGATGCATCAATACTGCGCCATATTGCTGCTGCGTTAGCGCCTCCAAACCCTGATGCGGTCTTCAGCACATAGTTGATTGGCGACGGCGTGAGTTGTGTAGTAACATTCAGTGGTGCACTTACACCATGTGTTTCATAGCCTGCAGATGGTATCAGTTGTTGATAGCGTAAGCTCTCAACAATCATAGCACTCTCCAATACACCGGCTGCGCCCAGTGTATGCCCCGTGTATCCCTTAAAGCTATGCAGGGGCGTGTGTTGGAGGCCACATAAGTTGAAGGCCTTAGCTTCCATCTCATCGTTATACAAAGTAGCGGTACCGTGTGCCGACACCATGCTGATCTGTGATGCGTCAACACCGGCTTCGTTCATAGCTTTACTTATAGCTAAAGCTAGTTCTTCGCCCGTGCGCGATGGGCCGGAGATGTGGTTGGCATCGTTAGAGGTAGCACCTGACAACAATTGTGCTATTGGTAACTTGTCATCGGTTGAGAGAATGATGGAAGCAGCAGCCTCTCCAAGGTTAATGCCCTTTCGGTTTGCATCGAACGGCTTGCAAGGTTCATCGGCCACAGCCTGAAACGATTGAAACCCGCTAAGTACAAACCTTGTGAAGCGATCAGCACCAGTTACTATCACGTTCCGGTACCTGCCTGCCTGTAATACACGCAAGGCATAAGTAAGCGCCACTACCCCCGATACACATGCATGCGATATGACGATAGGTGTATGAGGTATCCGAAGCTCTTTCGATATGATACCTGCGCTTGTACTAAGCAGTATCCTGTTGTCGGGTACTTCGCCCAGCCATTCTATATTACCCTTCGTGGTTGATAGAATGAAGAGTGTCTCTTTCGGGTCTATCTCATAAGGATACTCACGCATAGCCATTTGTGCAGAGAACACACACATTTGCTCGAAAGGAGAAAGTGGCTGGCGTGGTTTAGATTGAGAATGGATCAGTTGCCAATGAGATGGGTCTAACTTAGCACCAAAGAATGGAACCTTGCTTAAGGAGATGTCCTCATGGCGTTTTATGCCCGATCTGCCAGCAACTACATTACGCCAGTGCGACAGGGTATCCATACCTAGCGATGAAGTGATATTGGTTGCTACAGCGTAAACGGGTATCATATTATTTGAGCCATTTGTTCTTCCATTCTATCATGAATGGCGGTAGTGTTAGCATTAGTTCCATGTTGGCTTTGTTCATAAACACTTGTATAGAGCTTCCCTTAGCCACATGCTCATTAGTCTTTGCATCGAAGATGTTATAATGAAACATAAGCTTGGCAGCAGGGGTGTCGTGATATGTGGTCTCTAACCTTATGCGATGGCCATAACGCAGTATACGTTTATAGTCGCAGTTGATATTCACAATTGGTACAACTATATCGTGGCGGTAGAAGTCGAGGTAGCGAAGGTTATACGCCTCGCCAAAAGCCTCACGTCCATCTTCAAAGTAGCGTACGTAATGGCCATGCCATACAATGCCCAACGGATCGGCTTCGCTAAACTTTACTTCCAATTCAGTTGTATGTTTCATTGTCTTTTGCAAGGTACAGGGGTTTATTGTTGCAGGAATATCTTTAGTTCGCAACTTGCCAGTTCTTTACCATTGCGGCTAACCCTACCTTGAACTATATGTACATTTAATACCTGATGCATAAAACGTACTTCAGTAGTTATGGTGTCGCCAATTTTAGGTAACTCGTTTATTAACAGGTTTTTTAGTGCACCTATGAAACCTACCGTTGGTTCTTTTCCTTCCTGCTTACTATGGTAACCTGTGCCTGCAGCGGCAGTTTGAGCCATATTCTCAACCAACCCAGCCTCTGTAAAATATCCGTTTTTTACCAAAATATTATCTGATGATATAGTAAAGGATGTTTTTGTTAACTCTTTAGTTGCTTCAACAATATTGCCTACCATAACAAATGGTGCTGCCTGCGGTATGAATTTTTTTATATGTGTATCAGTTTGCGTCATGTTTCCAAAAATCGTAGTAATTGAACCATTGCTCCGGGTACTGTCTAATCTTCTCTTCTAATATTGCGATGTACTCATTTAGCATTTGTTCCATACCGGTAGTGCCTCTACCTTCATAAGTTTTATGTGGGTAGGAATAATAGCGGTAAGTTAAATCACCTTCTTTAAAACCAAAAACAAAACATACAGGTGCACGCAACTTTGATGCTAATATAAAAGGGCCTGCCGGAAAGCTGGCCTTTTCACCCAGAAATTCGTGCTCCATGGTGCGGTTACCGGGCCGGAAACGATCGGCATGCAGGCATATCAGTTCGTTGCGTTGCAGGGCTGCTGATATCTCATATATATGAGACAGATCTTCTTTGATATAGATGATGTTAAATGATCTCTTACTGTCAAACTGGTCCATGTATTGTTTGAGTTCTTTTCCCTCTCCGTCATACATAACTATGTTGATGACTGCATTCATGTCTTTCATGAGGTGGCCCGCAACTTCCCAATTACCAAGGTGTGCGCTTACTACCAATCCTCCTTTCCCATCTTTCAGCATAGCTTCTATAAGCGCTGTACCCTCAAGATTGATATGTGTGTATGGTTTAGTGAGGCCTGAGAGTATGGCTATCTTATCTATTAAGGTTTGCCCGAAAACAATAAGATTACGTTTGATAAGCTTGTTTGCCATTTTACGATCGTAGCCCATGCGTTGCTCATACAGGTAACGAAGGGGTTTAACAGCTGCCGGAACAAATAAGCGGTAATAATAAGTAACCAGCGGTAGCAAGGTGTACGAAGCTTTTACACCACCTGTTTTGAGCAACCACACGAAAATGCGGTAGCCCAATGTAGACCCTTTTGACCTGCCCTCCCAGGAAGGCATACTAGGCAGCGGTTTGCGCCTTAAGGCGGTTGGATACGTAATCGTAGAAGTCCTGAATGGTTGCCATTTGTTGAAAATCTTCAGGATTTACTTTGAAACCGAAGTTCTGTTCAATTGCAACAACCAGGTCAATATAGTCCAGGCTGTCAAGATCTAGCGTAGTTTTTAATTCTGCATGTGGAGTAATAGCAGCTTCTTCTACTTCAAAATCTTCTACCATAAATGCGTTGATACGGCTAATAATCTCTTGCTGGGTCATAACTCAAAAATACAAAAATGTACTATTTATTTTATTGATTAGTAGCCGTTTAAATAGGATGGCATCTAAATCAATGAAAATGACTGCAAAGGTACATATTCCTTGGAATATATACTAGTTTTAATAGGTGGGAATGTGAGCCTTAAAAGTGAACGTCTATTATACTATTCAGCGGTATGTTCATGCCGCCTTTTAGTTGCAAATAATCGTGCGTTACCGACCAAACTGTAGTTGATACACTTATTGGCCCCTGTGTTGTTTCAAATGTTATGCTTGTTTTTCCTTTAAACTCATTACCCAGGCGAGTGGCATAATGAAGTTCTTTTTCCCAATAGTCAGATTTATCAACAAAAGCTGGTACAATACGATACAGAGGGATATCTTCTTTTGCAATTACCGTTGCCATTTACACATTGACTTTAGTGAGAATATAAATATACGAATTTTGAAAAAAAACAGGCACTGTAATAACAAAATATTACAAGTGCCTGTATCTGCATTAATCAGCGGTTCTAGCTACTGAATTGTCACATCGTAGGCGGCCTCAACATCTGTTTCCCCACCTGCTGCATCGGGTGTTGCAGCGTTCTTGTTGGTTGGTTCATGTTTCAGGGTGACAGTTAATGCCCCGGCACCAGTACTGCCGGTTACAAATTTTATTTTTTGATTGAGCGGGTTACCGGCAGCGTCTTTGCTGCCATCTGCAGTAGTTATAGAGCCTGCACCGCTTGCGGGAGTAGATTGAAATAAAAATAAATGCTCTTCGCTTTCTGCTACTACTTCTTCGGTTATGTTTTCAGCAGGTTCTTCTTTTTCATTCAGCAATTGCACCTCTACATCATAGGTCTTGTTAGCTGCCAGTATTATGGAGTCTTTAACTACTGAGCCAGCGGTTGTATTGCCAAAACCATTCTCCACTTTGTAAGTGAATGTTTTATTAAAGCCGTCGCTTCCAGTCACTATCAATTTCATAGTTGTGATGAGCTCTTGCTCAACTGGTTTAGGTGCATCATCAGGCTTGTTGCAAGCGGTGAAAATAGCGGCTGAAGCAAGAATAAGACTGGCAGATTTTAGAATATTTTTCATTTCTTTTTTGGTTTTAAGTTTTTTTAAAAATTGAATGGAACGCGTATGCGCAGTACTATATTCAGCCCCGGCTGGTTAATGAAATAGCGGAATGCGTCCAGATAGTCGCGATACGCGGTGTTAAGAATATTAGTTGCTGCAAGGCTAATGAAAACTGGCTGGGTGCTGAATTGCAGCTTTGTGCCAGTTTCAGCCCCTAACAGAAAGTATGCTGCAGGAGGCCTTGGATAGTCGATACTATCGAAATTGGAAGGTGTACGTTCTTGTTTAGATACGTAGCTTCCGTTTAACCCGATAAAGCAATCTTGTAATGTATTGCTAATATTTTGGGTATATTTTATTTGCATCGATAGGCGGTCAGAAGGCATCAGTATCAGCCAATCGTTTTTATCAGCATCTCGGCCACGTACAATAGAAGCGCGGATATTGGTTGAAAAGTGGTCGTTCCATTGATACTTTAATGAAACATCGGCACCGGGTATAAAAGCGGTAGTTTGCCTGTAGTTGAAAGTTTTGAAATAGCCACGTATGGTCAGCAAGTCGGTACCCGGCTCCAGGTATATATAATTATTTATATACTGTGCATATACCGATAGGTCTGCTGAGAGCTTGTTGGTAGCGTATTTCGATTCAATATTCAGGTTGTACGACCTTTCCGGTTGCAGGTTTTTATTACCAAGCTCTATGCGTGCAGCCCCATGGTGCAAGCCTGCGCTAAACAATTCGTTGGCCTGCGGAGCCCGCCATGCGTTTGCCATAGTGATACTCACATCCCAATGGTTATTTATCGCATGGCTGGCGCCTAAAGTTGCAGAAAGGCTGTTGTAATTATACTGGTAGCTTACTATCTGTTGGTTTTTTCCCTCGGGGTTAAATACCTGATACCACCTATAGTCGTACCGCAGCCCCCCCTCAAGGTTCCAGGCGTGTAGTTTATACCGCTCTATGGCATATACGGCACCACCTACAGAATTGTATGCAGGTATAAATAGCCTGTCGCCATCTAAAAAGGAATTTTCCTGCACAATACCATCTATACCTATTTGCCCCTTTACCTCGCCAATGGGCTTATGGTCGAGATTGAGATTTAGCGTATGT
>JAEZIL010000014.1 GCA_023436685.1 Bacteroidota bacterium
ATGATATCCGCACCAAAGCGATTCCAACCGATCATCCTGCATTTGAAGCCGCTGAAAAAGAAGTGCGCGATAGGATAAACAAACTAATGAGCATTAAAGGCACAGAAAGTGTTGAGAGCTTCCACAAACGCCTGGGTAAGATAATGTGGGACAAATGTGGTATGGCACGTAACGAGCAGGGCTTGAAAGAAGCTATCACAGAGATACAAACATTGCGCAAAGAATTTTGGAGAAATGTGCGTATACCCGGCGATATTGAAGAGTTTAATCCTGAATTGGATAAGGCAGGACGGGTTGCTGACTTTCTTGAGCTTGGTGAACTAATGTGTATAGATGCCCTGAACCGCAATGAAAGCTGTGGTGGCCACTTCCGCGAAGAATACCAAACAGAAGAAGGTGAGGCAATGCGCCAGGATGATAACTATATGTATGTATCGGCATGGGAATACAAAGGTGAGAGCCGGTTTGAACTACATAAGGAAGACTTGGTTTACGAAGTAGTTCACCCAACACAACGTTCGTACAAATAATAATTAATTTAAGTTGCCATCGGCATCTTCATAAAATAGAAAAACAATAGTATGGAGCATTATCATATGAATCTCACCCTTAAGGTGTGGAAGCAGAAGAATAAAGATGCAAAGGGCCATTTTGAAACTTATCAGGTAAAGAACATTTCTTCTGAAATGTCTTTCCTTGAGATGTTTGACGTACTAAATGAACAACTAATAGCGGAGGGCAAAGAACCCATAGCGTTCGATCATGATTGCCGCGAGGGTATATGTGGTATGTGTAGTATGTATATAAATGGCCGTGCACATGGGCCATGGCATCATACGACTACCTGCCAGTTGCACATGCGCGAATATAAAGACGGCGATACAATAGTTGTAGAACCATGGCGTGCTAATGCTTTCCCTGTAATTAAAGACCTGGTGGTTGACCGCGAAGCATTTGACCGTATCATACAGGCGGGTGGTTATATTTCGGTAAATACGGGTAACGCGGTAGATGCCAACGCAATACCAATAGATAAACACAATGCTGATGAGTCATTTGCATCGGCAGCATGTATTGGTTGCGGTGCTTGTGTGGCCGCATGTCCAAATGCATCAGCTATGTTATTTGTATCGGCTAAAGTTTCTCACCTGGCTCTTTTGCCGCAAGGCGATCCTGAACGCCAGACACGTGCTGTAAATATGGTACAGCAAATGGATAAAGAAGGCTTTGGTGCCTGTACCAATATCGGCGCCTGCGAAGCTGAATGTCCTAAAGGCATTTCGCTGGAAAATATTGCCCGTCTGAACCGTGAGTATCTGGGCGCTATGTTTGCCGGTGGTTCTCAAAATTCGATATAAACTTTCCAATGAGATAGATAATGGCTGTTCGATAAGAGCAGCCTTTCTTATTTTTACTAAATATGTTGAAACAACTCTTACTACTATGGGCAGTTTTCTTTTGTATGCTGTCAAATGCGCAAACATCCGATAGCAGCCATTTGCGTGTAAGCTTACTTACTTGTGGTACGGGGCCTGAAACCTGGGAGACTTTTGGACACACAGCAATACGTATAGTAGATAGCAACCGTGGTACCGATATGGCATATAACTACGGTACATTCTCTTTTAGCGATGACTTTGCCTTACAGTTTATGCGCGGTAAGTTGTTGTATTACCTTTCGTACTACCCGTATAGGCAATTTGTAGAAGAGTACAGCAGTGTAGGCAGAAGCGTAGAAGAGCAGGAGTTGCTGTTAAGTGGTGAGAAAAAAATAGAGTTACAGGAATTTTTACATGAAAATGCAAAGGAGGAGAATAGGTATTATAAATATGATTTCTTTTTTGATAACTGTGCAACGCGCATACGCGATGTGTTTCCTAATTCATTGGGCAAAGGCTTTGTATTTGGTAATACACCTGCAGCTACTCAGCGTATTACATTCCGGGAAATAATTAATCAATATTATGCACCGAAACATTGGGAACGCCTGGGTGTAAACATTCTTTTAGGTAGCAGAATAGATAAGGTAATGAGCAATACTGACATGATGTTTCTGCCCGACTATTTGCGCGATGGTATTGCAAATGCAACATTTAATGGCAAACCTATAGCAGGCGAGGCTAAGCCTATTCTTCCTCAAAAGGTCGATATGTCTGTTGGTGTAAATGAGCCTTTTATTTTGATGTGTATTATTTGTTTATTAACAATTGCCGGGCTCACGGTTAAGCCGTTGAAAGTTTTAGGTAGTGTTATGAGCTTTTTGTTACTAATAGTTACAGGCCTGTTAGGTGTATTAATATTAATAATGTGGCTTGGAACCGACCACCAAGGGTGCCAAAATAACTTTAATGTACTATGGGCTTTGCCTACCAACCTGATAATAGCGCTGGCGCCAAAACGAAATAAAAGCCGTTATTCTATGATTGCTATACTACTAATATTTGTGGCTGTATTACTGCATATATTGAAGGTACAGGGTATGCAACTCTTAGAGCTATCGCCGTTATGGCTTGCTTTAATATTCATTTTTGGCACGATTTATAAACGCGATAAGCAAACTGCCTGATGGAGGACATAAAAGAAATACATACGTCACAATTCCCCACGCTAACCTATCGGCTAATGGGTGATGGCCCTGCTCTTGTACTTATACATGGCTTTCCTGCAAGCAGCATTTTGTGGCAAATAATATGGCCGGCGTTAATGAAGCACTATACGCTTATTATACCCGATTTACCGGGCGCTGGTGGTAGTAGGTTTAGTGGAGAAGGTGTAAGCGTTGAGGATATGGCTGAAAGTGTAAATCAGATACTTATAGATTGCAAAATTGATAAAGCTGTAATAGCTAGCCATTCTATGGGGGGGTATACTGCACTGGCATTTGCAGATATGTATCCAGGTAAAGTGAAAGGGTTATCACTTGTGCACTCGTTTGCAGGGGCTGATACAGAAGAGAAAAAAGAGACACGTAGAAAAAGTATAGCCTTGATGCATAAAGAGAAGGGCAAGGAGGCCTTTATAAGGCAAATGATACCCAATCTGTTTTCAGACGAGTTTAAAACAAGGCATCCGGATGTATTAGAAAATGAAGCTGAAAAAGGTTTGCAACTTGAAGTTAAAGCCCTTATATCTTTTTACACTGCTATGATAAACAGGCCTGACCGTACCAAAGTATTGAAGGACGCGGGTTTTCCAGTGCAGTTTGTTATTGGCAAAGAAGATAAAGCTATACCTATAGATGTTGCTGCACAACAAAGTACCCTGTCTAACCGTACATTTGTAGAGGTCTACACTAATTGCGCCCACATGAGTATGCTGGAGAATCCGGAGCAATTAACACATGATCTCAAAGAATTTACGGAATTTTGTTACAGGCGCTAAATCATATAGTGGCATTATGAACTTTTTCAGGCAATTAACTTATAAGGTTTCGCTGTTACTGTTTTTTTTATGCATTTCAATTGCAGCTTTTGCCTCGCATATAGTGGGGGGCGAATTAACTTATAGGTGCATTGCTGCTAATACATATAGAGTACAGCTAGAGATTTATATCGATTGCCTTACAGGTGATACCAATGCGATACTTGCTGATTCGACAGCCTTTCTTGGAATATTTACCGGAGATGGTATCCTTGTACAACGACAAGGGATGGATAACCCTATGGAAGTTTGGGCTAATCCTATACAACCGCCTATACCACCTGAAATTCCAAGCGAATGTGTAAATAACTTTCCAGATGTATGCCTGAGAAGGATCACATTTACTACAAATGTAGTATTGCCCCCAAGCCCCACTGGCTACCGTATATTATACCAACGTTGCTGTAGGAACAGCACTGTGCAAAATTTACGTAATCCAGGCCGTACTGGTGCTACTTATTACTGCGATATTCCACCTGCTAACCTTGCTGCTTGTAATAATAGTGCGGTGTTTAAGCAATATCCACCACAGATCATCTGCGCCAATAATCCTTTAGTATATGATCATTCAGCTAACGATGCAGATGGTGATTCTTTAAGCTATGAGTTTTGTCTGGCATATGCCGGCGGTACCGATGGTGATGCCAAGCCGCTCCCAATCGACCCAACCCTTATTCCGGTTAGTTATATAGTGGGTTATTCTGCTACTCGACCCATGCCCGGCAACCCACGTTTGCAGATTGACCCTAAAACCGGATTAATAACCGGCACACCTACATTACAAGGTAGATATGTTGTAACGGTATGCTGTAATGAATGGCGCAATGGTGTAATTATTAATACTGTGAAGCGTGAATTCCAGTTTGTAGTAACAGATTGTTCCAGAAAAGTTGTAGCTAATATCCCTCAGTTCTCACCTGAGTTTAATACATACATAGTAGAGTGTGATGACTATACCGTTGACTTTGTAAATAACAGTAGCGGAGGCTTTACATACGATTGGAGCTTTGGCGACGGCGCTACATCAACCGATTTCCAGCCAAGTCATACCTATGCCGATACGGGGATATATACTGTTAAGCTTATTGTGAATAAAAACCAGGTGGGTTGTTCAGACAGTATATCCAGAATTGTAAAAGTATTTCCTACGTATAAGGCTGACTTTGAAACTACAGGATTATTTTGTCCTAACACACCAATACAATTTAAAGACCTTTCTGTAGCTACTTATAACCCAATAGTAGAGTGGAATTGGAATTTTGGAGATGAAACCACATCAAACGAACAAAATCCTACTCACATATATAATACCGGTAGTAACTATAAGGTAACTCTTGAGTCTGCAAGTATAAAAGGTTGTAGAGATACCGTAACAAAAGATATTTCTGTAGATGCTTTTGCGCCATTTGCCGGCAACGATACTATTATTGTAAAAGGAGAGCGTATCCGCTTTAATGCATCAGGTGGCACTGAATATTCCTGGTTGCCAGCTGATGGACTATTATTTCCTAATAGTGCAAATCCTGAAGCCTATTATCCTGACACGGGCCATTACCGCTACAATGTTCATATAAAAAGCCCCGCAGGTTGTGAAGGTGATGACTCTATAGTAGTTTGGGTGGTAGAACAAGCATCCTTATTTGTACCATCAGCATTTTCACCTAATGGCGATGGCCTGAACGATTTCCTAAAGCCGCTGGGTGTT
>JAEZIL010000065.1 GCA_023436685.1 Bacteroidota bacterium
GGTATAGGTCGCCGTATAGGGTTTTTAACAAGCTCGATTTGCCGGTACCCGTCTTACCGATCAGGTAGACGAATTCGCCCCTGCCTATTTCTAAGTTTACTCCACCTAGTATTAGTGCATCTCCCTGGTATATATTGGCGTTCCTTAGTGAAACGGTTTTGTTCTCGTTCATCCTGCTGATTTGAAACAAAAATAACAGGTTATCTCCAGTATCAGAAGGCGGAGGCTATTTTACTTTGTTAATTTCCTGAAGGGCACTGTAGATGCAGTTGTGTAGTATAGTGAGGTGGTTTTCGGCAGGCATAAAATGAAAGCTGGTTTTTATCTTCTTCTCCTGTAAAATATCATTGAGTTTTTTAGCATCCTCTTTCATTTGACCACCTTCTTCACCTACTGCAATATAAACTTTAGTTTCAGCATGCCGTTTATCACCAAGAAGTTGTGTTTGCTTCAACAGCGACTCATTGTTCCACCAAAGGCTGGGGCTTACTATTATGTAATTACTAAACAGGCCTGGCTTGGCAAACAAAAGTTGCGTTGCCATCAATCCACCAAGCGATTGGCCAATAAGGGTACTTTTCTTACTCACCTTATAATTCTTTTCTACATAGGGCTTTAACTCTTGCTCTACAAAAGAGATAAACTTAGCGGCGCCACCATTTACAGGTACCAACTTCTTATCTTCATCCACACTGGTGGGAAAAGTAAAATCCCTTCTCCTATCAACATTAGCAATACCTACTACAATAGTTTCAGGCATAGCACCTATCATGGTAAGAAACTGCACCAAACCTGCTATATGCAGAAAATCTTCATTAGCGGAACCGTCGAGCAAATACACAACCGGATATGGTAATGTATCATTTTTGACATAGCTATCTGGCAAATAAATATTTAATAAACGAGTTTCTGACAGTTCTTTTGAAACAATTTTATCTGTTACACCTATAACCAATGGCTGTGCTGACTTAGATTTTGCAAATGCAATTGAGGACACAATAAATATCAGCGAAAAAGTGAATATTTTTTTCATAATGAATACTGCAACATAAATAATATTGGCTTGAGTATACTACCCCTGAAAGGGGGATGAAATATAACATAAATAATAAGACGTATATTTGCATTTCAATTATTGAGTCCTACCTATATATGCCGGATTCCGGTAATTTTTATTTATACTAAATGACTTTTAAAGAATTAAATCTAATAGCCCCATTATTGGAGGCATTAGCTACAGAAGGATATACACATCCTACCCCAATACAGCAAGAAGCTATCCCCATAGTATTGAAGCAGAAGGACTTGCTTGGTTGTGCCCAAACCGGTACAGGTAAAACAGCAGCCTTCGCATTGCCAGTTCTGCAACTGCTTACCCAACAGCAAGTAGAAAGTAAGGCCTATAATAAAGGCATCAAGGCGCTTGTCTTAACACCCACACGCGAGCTAGCTATACAAATAGATGATAGCTTCAAAAACTATGGGAAGAACCTGCGTTTAAGATCGCTGGTAATATTTGGAGGTGTGCCTCAAGGCGCACAAGTACAAGGATTGAAAAATGGCCCTGATATATTAATAGCCACTCCAGGGCACTTGCTCGACCTGATACAGCAGAAATATATCAACCTGAAAGACATCAATATATTTGTACTGGATGAGGCCGACCGCATGCTTGACATGGGTTTCATTAACGATGTAAAGAAGGTAGTTGCGTTGTTACCTACACAAAAGCAAACACTGTTTTTCTCAGCCACAATGCCACCGGAAATACAGAAACTGGCTAATACAATTTTACATCATCCTGAAAAAGTTGAGGTAACGCCAGTATCATCTACAGCAGAGAATATAGAGCAATCACTATACTACGTAGATAAAAAAGACAAGAAGAAACTACTTGCATACTTACTTAAAGATAAAACTGTACGCAGTGCCATAGTTTTTACCCGGACTAAACATGGTGCTGATAAAGTGGTAAAAGACCTGCATAAAGATGGTATACGCGCAGAGGCTATACACGGCAATAAGTCCCAGAATGCAAGGCAACGTGCATTAGGCAACTTTAAATCGGGAGAGACGCGTGTACTGGTTGCTACAGATATTGCCGCTCGGGGCATAGATGTAGATGCCATATCGCATGTTATTAACTTTGACCTGCCCGATGTGCCGGAAACATATGTTCACCGTATTGGCCGCACTGCGCGCGCAGGTGCCAGTGGTATCTCTATTTCTTTTTGCGATATTGAAGAATTGGATGAACTGAAAGCGATACAAAAACTAATCGGATTCCATATACCTGTAGTTGAATCACACCCATTCCCCTCGAGCGAATCAGATAGGATTATTATTAACTTACCAAAAAACAAACAAGTAGTAAAAAGGCCTGGTGCTACTTCTGGCGGTTTCCATAAAAACAGAAACAATAAATTCAAACCCAAACCTAAAACGCCCGTCCACCCCAAGCGGGGTACAGATACATTTTAAAATAAAAGGGGCTTATCAAAAGATAGCCCCTTTTTTATATCCTAGTGGTTTGCCTACTATGGGAATATGCCCAATTCTTCGTAAGCAACACCAACTTTGTTGATCGCTACTACGAAAGCAGCAGTACGCATATCAGTCATATTGAGCGACAGCATAGCTTCACGAATTTCATGGTAAGAACCAATCATAGTATCTTCTAAGCCTGAGTAAACCAAGTCAACCTCATCAGGGCCATGTAATATTTGGCCGCGTTCAATATCGGTTACTTTTTTACCGGTTAAGCCTTCAACAGTTTGAAGAATAGACGTATTCTGGTTTTCACTGAAACGTTTATCCAAACGACCGAAACGTACGTGGCTCAGGTTCTTCAACCATTCGAAATAAGAAACGGTAACACCACCTGCATTCAAATACATATCCGGAACAACTACGGTACCTTTTGCCAGCAATATTTCATCTGCCTCGGGGGTTAGAGGTCCGTTGGCACCTTCACCTATTATTTTAGCCTTAATACGAGCCGCATTATCGCCATTAATAACATTTTCAAGAGCTGCAGGTATCAGTATATCACACTCCATTTCCAGTGTATCAAAGCTATTTTTTATATCCTGAGCACCTTCGAAGCCCAGGATAGAACCTGTAGCTTTGCGGTGAGCAACTACTTTTTCGAGGTCCAGCCCTTTATCACTGTAAATGCCACCTTCAAATTCAGCAAGGCCTACTATGATAGCACCACCTTCCTGGAAAAATTTAGCAGCGTGGTAACCCACATTTCCCAAGCCTTGAACTATTACTTTTTTACCTGCAATACCCATAGGTAAACCCAGGCGCTTCATTTCTTCAGCAGTATTACAAACCTCACGTACACCATAATATACACCAAGCCCTGTTGCTTCTGTACGGCCACGAACACCACCTTGGCTTACAGGCTTACCAGTAACACAACCCAGTGCATTTACATCTCCAGGATTTAGAGATGCATAAGTATCGGCTATCCAGCTCATTTCGCGAGCACCGGTACCGTAGTCAGGAGCGGGCACGTCAATGCCGGCACCAATAAAGTTCTTTTTAACTAATTCAGATGTATAGCGACGAGTGATTTTTTCCAACTCGTATGGTGTATAGTTTTTGGGGTTGATACGAATACCGCCTTTAGCACCACCAAAGGGCACGTTAACGATAGCACATTTATAAGTCATTAAAGAAGCAAGCGCCATCACTTCATCCTGGTTTACATCCATACTGTAACGGATACCACCTTTACAAGGAAGTTTATGATGTGAGTGCTGTACCCTGTATGCTTCAATCACTTCGATTTTATCGCCAATACGAACCGGGAACTTCATTTGGTATACTGAATTACAGTCTTTGATCTGTTCCAGAATACCTTTATCGAATCTTGTAAGTGACGCAGCCTTATCAAAGTTGCGCTCTACGCCTTGAAAAAAGCTACAGTGCTTCTTAGGGGCTTTGGCAGTAGCTGTTTCTACCATTGGTTTTTAAATTAAAGGAAATTATAGATTATTAATTTTTTTCAAACTTACTGATCTTGCGGTCGAGCCTTATGAGGTAAGCTATAATCCCCGCAAAGATAGTAGCTAATACTAAAACCACAACGTATATTTTACCATTTGAACGTAGTGTATCGGCCATTTCGGGTTGCACATCCTGAGCCATAACAGACAGGTTGGCAAATAGAATGAGCGTACATAGTAGAGAGGCTTTACGCATAGTGAATTGCATTAAAAAAGTTCGTTTTCTTTATTGTATTTCAACAAACTGAGACGGATGCTAAGATTGCTCATCCATAG
>JAEZIL010000072.1 GCA_023436685.1 Bacteroidota bacterium
GTATAGCACGGTCGTTACAACCAACTTTAGGCTGTGCTGTAGCGGAGGTAGCTAGCATGAGGACAACGGCTGTAGTAAAAATGTTGAGTATTTTTTTCATGTCAGGCAGATTGAAACGAAGATAGGGAATACATAAATATCGTTGGCTACAGATTATTGCAGCAATATCTCGGAAACATGCTTTTGAATATTACTTGCTATTTTTAACATAGGCAGGTCATTTTCGTCTTTACCAAATGGGTCCTCTATTTCTTCCGCTATTACCTCAAGGCTGGCCAAAACATAGAACACCACAGATGCCACCAACATCACCCAATACCCCAGTGTAAATGCATAGCCGAACGGCAACAACATGATATATAAGAAAATGAATTTTTTGATAAATGCACTGTAAGAATAGGGTATAGGGGTATTTTTGATACGTTCGCAACCACCACAAATATCAGTAAAGCTCATTATCTCGGCATTGACGAATATTAATTGTTCTCCGGTTATTAATCCTTGCTTATGAATGGCAACTATTTTTTTAGTAATAAGGTGTGCAATTTGGTTGGGTGCATGTTTATCCTGGTCTAAATATTTTAATTCAGGGTGTTCTTCTTCATCCAGAATGAATCTTGTGTATTCCGATTGTAAATGTTCTTTTAAAACTTTTGCGTATAAAGGGATCATACGGCTGAAATACTCACGGTTTTCCCTATCATCTTCTGGCAGCAATGTATTTAATTTAATTGCCAGGTTGCGGCTGTTGTTTACGAGTGCCCCCCACAACTTACGGCCCTCCCACCACCTGTCATATGCTGTATTAGTGCGAAAAACAAGTAATAATGAAAGCGCAAAGCCTAATAATGTGTGTAGGTGATATAAGTTTTTAAGAAACGTATTTTCGTACTTGCTGAATACATTAAATTCAAGAAATGCAATAGCTCCTGAATATGCAGCTATGATCAATATTAACTTCGATAGCTTACGTAGTGTATCAGATCTATGAAATTGAAATAATATGTCAAACCAATTTTTCGGATTGTAAATGCGCAAATTTGTATGTGTTATATGCTGTTAGCGAATATCTACTTCTAATAATTTTTCCCCCTTCAAATATCCTTCAAGTTTATCATATACAGTAAGGGAGCCTACACCGGCTGGCGTTCCGGTAAATATCAAATCTCCTATATTAAGAGTAAAATATTTCGATACATATTCAATAATTGTGTCAACGCTGAATATCATGTCTTTGCTCGATCCTTTTTGAACAACTGTATCATTTAGTTTTAACTGGAATTGAAGATCAGATATGTTAACATCGGGTGTTATATCAATAAACTTACCAACAGCTGCCGAGCCATCAAATGCTTTAGATATTTCCCATGGTAGCCCTTTACTTTTAAGCTGTTGCTGCAAATCTCTCGCAGTAAAATCCAGGCCAACAGTTACCTGATTGTAATATTTATGCGCGAACTTCTTTTGTATGTACTTGCCATTTTTATTGATTTTTACCACCAGCTCGCATTCGTATTGCAAGTCGTCAGTAAACTCGGGGTAGTATAATGGCTTATCGGGGAAAAGCAGTGCGTTTTTCCCCTTCATGAATATAACAGGTTCGGTAGGAACCTCATTATTCAATTCTTTGGCATGTTCACTGTAATTTCGCCCAACACAAATTATTTTCATTGCTAAATATGTTTTATGCAACGTGTAAAAATAAAATTTCCTGATGAAAAACCGTTGTTTATTACCGTGTTGCCAGTTCGCATAAGTGATATTAACTATGGTGCACATCTTGGCAACGATTCAGTTTTGTCGCTAATGCATGAAGCCAGGATGCAGATGTTAGCTAGCTGGGGCTATACAGAGCTGGAAGCAGGAGGTATTAGCCTCATAATGGCCGATGTGATGATAGCCTACAAAACAGAAGCTTTTTATGGAGACGTATTAGATGTCAAAATATACGCTTCTGAAATGGATGATCGGTCTTTCGACCTTTTATATCATTTTAGTACCAATAGATACGGGGCACAAAAGGATGTGGCGCATGCTAAAACAGGTATGGCTTGTTTCGATTATAAAGTTCGTAAAATAGCCCCCATTTCAGCCGAATTAAAAAACCGGCTTTGGGGTCTTGGAAATTAATCTGTTTTTTTTACCTTTGCCACCCCAATGGCGAGGTAGCTCAGATGGTTAGAGCGCAGGATTCATAACCCTGAGGTCACGGGTTCAACTCCCGTCTTCGCTACTAGAACAGACAAGCCTTTCAGTATTTGCTGAAAGGCTTTTTTTTAGGGCAGGTTCAAATGTTGGTGTTCACTATTTTGAGGTGTTATCGTCAAGTTCTGTTTTGGCCCTTTTAAGCTTAAATACATGGCATATCCCGTTATAATACCGCCTACTAGCCCTCCAATATGAGCTGCATTATCTATTCCGTCTTTCATTCCCAGGGCCAGTTGATAAACAATATATATCGACATGATAGGTAGAGCAATTTCATTCACTTTGCCTTTACCAAGTTTGGTAGTTAACACAGCTATGAGTACACCATACATGCCGAAAATTGCGCCCGAGGCACCTGCGCTTATTGTTTCAGGATGATTGTAAATACTAAAAAGGCTGCCTGCGATACCTGAGATAATATATGCTGCCAGGAACTTACCCTTGCCTAGTATCGGCTCCAGCGCAAAGCCAATAAAACCCAGGGCCATCATGTTAGACAGCAAATGTACAACCCCTACATGAACAAAAACTGAACTCAGCAATCGCCACCACTCACCGCCCCATACCGCTTTACCGGAATTAGCACCCCATTCATACATTTGTTTACTGGTAGGTTCAAAAAAGTCTACTCCCATCACTATCATGAATGCGAATATGAGCATGTTGCTAAGTAGTAAAAGTGGGGTTATATAATATCCTTCTACAGGC
>JAEZIL010000101.1 GCA_023436685.1 Bacteroidota bacterium
ATCGAAGCCAATATGCCCACCTGTTCCCAGGTTCATAGCTACAGCCGGTGCTACATCGTTTGCTGCATAGGTAAGCATATCAACTATATATAGCTGGCCAAGCATTGTAATTTCATTATACCCCAGCACATAAAGTTCAAACGTTGATGGCCGGAAATCCATACCTGCAATCACTTGCCCTGCTGCAATTCCGGTTATTGGTTTAATACTGCGGATATTTGCGGGGAGGTCGCTATCGAAGCTGAATAGGTTATTTGTACCTTTTTGTAAGCCATATATTAGTTGTCCGGTTATTGGTGGGAGGTCGCGCGCTGGCTGTATCGAAATATCTCTTACATCCTCATTGCTACCAATAGAGCCAATGTTAGAAACCACACCCGTCGTTAGGTCAACAGTATATAAACTATCATATAAGCTGCTATCAATATTTGCCGCTAAGTAGGCAATGTTGGTCATTGTGGTAGGTTTCAAATAAATGTCCATACCTGCAGTTGCGTAGGCAGGGTTCAGATTGATCCCACTTGATCCCACCGTATGTAGTGTGCCTAAGCTGTCGGGGTTTATCCCTGCTATCATATTCAATGCTTTGTCGTAAGCGTAAATTTCAGAGCTGCCGGCACCCATGTAGCTATTGGTATACGCTATTGCCCCAATGTGTGGGAATATGCCACTATTTATATCTCCGGATGCATATTTTATACTGTCGTCTGTTGCAATAATATTACCGGTTAGAGGATCCAAACGGTAATTCATGCCGTTTTCACCCACTACGCGCACTACGTCTTCTGTTGGACTAAAATCCATGCTGATACTTTGGGAAGTACCTAGCATCAAGGTAGCTGTACTGCCCAATGCAGTTGTTGCACCGCTCAACATATTTATCGCATATAATCTGGCCTCATTTGTAGATATATTGTAACCCAGGCCGTAAAGCTCACCTGTAAGCGGACGGTGATCGATACTCACTATCGTTTGCCCCGTATCAAGTCCTGTTATGGGCATGCGTGAACTGGAAGAATCCGGGTGTGTTATATCGCTTACTAGTACTAACTGGTTGCTATTTGTAAGCACTGCCATGGTTTGTGCAGTAGCTTCCTCCGGCCCTGGAAAAGCAGCGGCCAGGCATGTAAGGATCAGTCTTTTTTTCATCTTGGTAATATTTAGGAGTAGAGAGGTTAAATAAGCATGCCTTCCATTGTTGTATTTAAATTGTCAGATAAGTTTCATCTATACCTGTTCATACAACATTTAATGCCAATTCCCCTACCTTTGCTTCCGCATGCGCGTAAAAACATCTGCACGTATATCTAAGGAAGCACCAATATCAAGAATATTGGGTAGTGAGGCTATAGTGTTAAAACGCCAGCCATTAACTATCAACAGTCTTATAAATGCGGAAACGATTGAGGTATCCTTTAAGCAAGAAGTTTGGCCCGAAGAGCATGCACGGTTGAATTTATTTCCCGTAAGCGATGAACAATTTTGTTTGCAACTAATGTATTTGCAATATGGCGAGCAAGCTGGTAACGCTACGATTCACTGGTTTGAATTTTTGCCTGGCTTTTTTGAGCAATATCCTTTGGATATGCTGACTGCTGATTTGCCATTCCGGTTAGATAAAACTACTGAACAGCAGTTCAATATTTGCACGAATACCATCACGTTGTTACAACAATTGCAACAGGTATCCGCACCTACGGCCTTTACTAAGGCATTGCAACTGGCTGAAATAAGCACACACATATTACGTAGGGCTTTGGAATGCATCAAAATGCCATTTACAGTTTGCCCTGTGCCTGCTTGCCGCTTCCTGGCAAATGATACTGAAAGGGAAAAAGTAATGGAGGCAAAGCGTGTAATAGAACTAAGTTTCGATCAGCCTTATACGATCAAAGAGCTTTCACGCAAAGTTGCTATGAATGAATGCTATTTGAAAAAAGGTTTTAAAGCATTGGTGGGTAAAACTATTCACGAATATCAGCAAGAGCTACGTATTAGCAGGGCTAAAGAATTATTAGTGCAACCTGGTTTCTCGGTTTCTGATGTGGCTAATTCACTGGGGTATAGCAGTATTTCCCACTTCAGCACGGCTTTTAAAAAAGCTACAGGCCTTAAGCCTTGCGAATTGCTACGATAAGTACTTGCCTATTACCGGCAACTTTTTCATATCATCTTTTTGCAGTCGTATTACGTACAATAGGTAAACTATAATCAGCAGTGTGGCCGATGCCAGACGAATAGCATACCGGTCAATCACCATACTAACGCCATATTGTACAAAGTAAAATCCCAGCATTAGAGCAAATAATCCCATGAGCTTGCCTGTTGCATAAGGTACCGGGTACACTTTCTGCCCCCAAAAATAAGATATCAACATCATCGACCCATAGCAGGCTAATGTTGCCCATGCACAAGCTACATATCCAAAATAGGGGATGAATAAAGCATTTATTAGCACAGTTATGCCGGCGCCGATAAACGTAATTGTCGCACCGGCTTTAGTGTTTTGCGAAAGCTTGTACCAAATGGAAAGATTGTAATATACACCAAGGCACATGTTGGCCACAAGTAATATAGGCACTACCTTCAGGCCCTCCCACATTACAGGATTGGTAATAAAATGTTTCCATATATCCAGGTATAAAGCAACTACCAGGAACATGAGGCAAATGGTGATAACAAAGTAATTCATTACCCTTGCATATGTTTTAGGTGCATTTTCACCCTTCGCCTGTTGAAAGAAAAATGGTTCGGCGCCCATTCGGAATGCCTGAATAAATAATGTAATAAGTATTGATAGTTTGTAGCATGCTGAGTATATACCTACTTGCACTTTTGCCTCTGCTTCTGTGGCTACCGGAGCCCACCAACCAAGCATCAGCCTGTCAAAAGTTTCATTGATCATACCTCCGAAACCGGCTACCATTAAGGGCAGCGAATATATCATCATTTCGCGCCACAGCTTTTTATCAAACTTAATGCGAATAGACAAAAACTCGGGCGCAAGTAATATTAGTGTCAATGCAGATTGGGCCAGGTTAGCCAATATCACATATCCCGCTCCCAGGTTTGGGTCGTACCAGCGGGCAAGGAAGGAATCAGGATTATCAGTGGCTATTTTTGGTAGTATTGTGTAGAAGAAAACAGTTAGCCCGATATTTACCAATATACTTAGTATACGTATGGCAGCATATTTACGTGGCCTGCCATCGTTGCGCAATTTTGCGAAAGGCAAAGTAGATAAAGTATCCAGTGCAAGTATCGAGGCAGTCCAGGTAATAAATTGCGGGTGATCATCTATTTTTAAAAACTGTGCAATGGGGTACCGGAAAAACAATATTACTGCCGAAAATAGCAATGTGCTTACTATAAGAGACAGTCCTGCTGTATTGAATACCTTACGCTCGTCTTCTCCCTTGTTGCTAAAGCGAAAATATGCCGTCTCCATACCATAAGTAAATATTACATTCAAAAAAGGTATGGCTGCATATACCAGGCTCATTTCGCCATAGTTAGCCGTAGTAAGATAAAAAGTAAGAAATGGTGTAAGCAGGTAGTTGAGAAAACGGGCAAAGATGGAGCTAAGCCCATACCACATGGTTTGTCCTGCTAACTTTTTTATCGACATAATACGAAAACTGTCCGCCTCAACCGGGCGGACAGTGTAAAGATAAATTTTCTGTTATTGTTTAAGTGTTGCTTAAGCTTTTTGTTGCTCAGGTTTAACAATAGGCAGTTCTTTAATGTCTTTCATTTTACTCCAGCCGCCTAATACATTACGCAAGTTGTGGTAGCCCTGACGTTTCAGTAAGGATGCTGCAATTACCGAGCGATAGCCGCCTGCACAGTGTACATATAGGTTGTTATCATTATCAATCATAGCAATATTAGCAGGGTCTGTAAGCGTATCAAGCGGTACATTACTGGCACCTTGCACGTGGCCTGCTTCAAATTCTCCCGGTTTACGCACATCTATTACTTCCAGTTTATTATCATGCGGTATATCCATTGCCAGCTCGTCAGCTTCTATGTCTATTATCATATCCATTTGCTCTCCGGCATTCCTCCAGGCCTCCACTCCGCCGTTAAGGTATCCTTGTACTTTATCTATTCCTACACGTGCAAGGCGTGTTACACTTTCCTTTTCTTTTCCCGGTTCAGTTACCAATATCAGCGGTTGGTTGAAAGGCAATAAAATGCCTGCCCATTCAGCATAGCGGCCATCCAGGCCAATGCTTATAGAATTAGGTACAAAACCTTCAGTAAATACAGTGGCAGGGCGGGTATCCAATATCCATGCGCCTTCTTGTTCTTTTGTTTTGAACTCTGCTACCGATAGAGGTGTCAATGCTGTTGCCATTACCTCATCAAGGCTATTATATCCCTCTTTGTTGATACGGGCATTAATAGGGAAGTGCGCAGGTGGTTTTGATAAACCTTCTGTGATAGTTTTGATGAATTCATCTTTGGTCATATCCTGCAAGGCATAGTTGCTTTGCTTTTGCGCGCCTATTGTGCTGAAGGTTTCGGGACCAAGGCTTTTACCACAAGCCGATCCGGGTCCATGTGCGGGATATACGATCACGTCATCAGGCAATGTCTTTATTTTGTTCTGCAATGTATCGTACATAATACCCGCCAGTTCCTCTTTGCTCAGGTTACCACTGAACAGATCAGGGCGGCCTACATCGCCTACAAACAAAGTATCGCCTGTAAACACACAATAAGGCTTATTGTTCTCGTCGTTCAGCAAATAACTCGTGCTTTCAAGCGTATGGCCGGGCGTGTGTATTGCTTTTATTTTCAATTTTCCAATAGCGAACTCTTCACCATCTTTTGCCATATAAATAGGGAAATTAGCGTTCGTATCGGGGCCGTATACAATAGGTGCTCCTGTTTTCTTCGATAGTTCCAGGTGGCCACTTACAAAATCGGCATGGAAGTGTGTTTCAAATACATATTTGATTTTCACACCCTGCTCTTCTGCCATTTTAATATAAGTGTCCACATCACGTAGCGGATCTATGACTGCAGCTTCTCCTTCACTGGAGATAAAATATGCCGCTTCGCTCAGGCAGCTTGTATAAAGTTGTTGTACTTGCATTGTTTTTGTTTAAAAGGATTCAACCTTAATCTCTACGGTTCATAAAGATAAGAATGTAGTATACTAAGGTAGCTACTGAACTGATAGCTGCCACAACATAGGTACGTGCAGCCCATTTCAAGGCATCTGCAGCTTTGTCATGCTCTCCGCGGTTGGTAAGGTGTGTCGCTTCCATCCATTTCAGTGCCCGTGCGCTAGCATCGTATTCTACCGGCAATGTGACCAGTGCGAATATAGTAGAAAAAGAAAATAGTATAATACCTATCAGCAGTATCGTTTGGTTGCCGGCGCCAAACCCCATTACGCCCAGCCCGGCAAGTATTATCCATTGCGATAAAGTAGAACCTATTTGTACCACAGGTACCAGTTTGCTACGTAATTGCAGCATGCTGTAAGCAGTAGCGTGCTGCACAGCATGGCCACATTCGTGTGCTGCTACAGCAGCAGCAGCTATGCTGCGGCCTGCGTATACATCAGGGCTTAAGTTTACTGTTTTATTAGCTGGGTTATAGTGGTCCGATAAAAATCCATCGGCAGATATAACCTGCACATCATAAATACCATTCTCATGTAGCATACGTTCAGCTACTTCCTTACCACTTAGTCCTACATCCAGCGGTTCTTCTGAATATTCTTTGAATTTACTCTTCAGCTTGCTGCTAACAGCCATGCCTATAAGAAATAAAATACCTGCAAGTACTAAATAACCCGTATAAGCTCCCATATCTTCTAAAATGTTGTTTATACTATACTATCAAATAGCTTACCAATGCAAAATTGGCAGTTATGCAAAGTTAAATTATATGGCAATTGCAATAGTTTTTATGAGCCTATAGGTATATAAATAAAACGCAGGGCAAAATGCCCTGCGCTGATACTGGTGTATCTGGTTATGGTCTAAAACTTCAGGTTCAGCCCTGCAAGCCAGTTAAAACCCGCCTGAGGGAAGTAGAAATTCTCCGTAATTGTTGAACCTCCATATATATAGCTATAAGTATATCCATTTGCCTCATATTGCTTGTTCAATATATTGTTCAATGCTAATGTCAAAGACAGTTCTTTAAAAGGCCTGGCTTGTATAGAATAGCGGATGCGTACATCGCATAGGCTGTAGGCATCTATACTCCTGGTTTTGTTACTGGTATTGTCCAGGTACTGCTGGCCAACATATTTGCCCATGATACTTAACTCTACATTTTGCTTGTTGGGCAGGTTGCGGAATGGCATAAAAGTTAGCCCCCCGGCAGCTATGGCATTTGGTGAAAAAGCTATGTCAGTACTACCATGGTTTACAGTAGCTTGGTTGCCATCGGGGTCGTCATAGTTATCCATGTATTCTACAAAATTGTTGATCTTATTTTGAGAAAAAGTAGCATTGGCATTGATACGTAGCCAGTATGCAGGCATGTATGCAGCTTGCAGTTCTATGCCTCTACGGTAGCTCTCGGGCACATTTATACGCGTATAGGCGCCTACATCATTTATTTTACCTGTCATTACCAGTTGATCTCGGTACATCATATAATAACCGTTAATACCTAAGCTCCAGTTACGTTTGTTTATTTCGTATCCTGCCTCTATATCGATTAAGTTTTCTGCTTTTGGTTGCGTAACAGGTGATGCTTCAAAATCATCTCTGTTAGGTTCTTTATTAGCTACTGCAACCGATGCGTAAATTCTTTGCTTTTGAATATTAGTGTTTCGTAATAAATAAGTAATACCTGCTTTGGGATTAAAAAAACCAAAAGAAGCTGTAGGTTTCAATGTGGGATTTTTTCTGAATCCATTCATCACATACTCTACATTGCGGTATTGAACATCACCAAACAGGATAAGGTTTTCACCTACAGTTTGTTGTACTTTGGCATAAATGTTCAGATCACTTTTGCGCGAGTCAAGCAGGTACCACCTGTGGTCAACAGGTATTCCCGTCTGTGCCCATTTTACATACCCATAATGGTCTCCGTCATATTGGGTATACCCGCCACCCAATGCTACCTGTGTTTTGTTCTTTTCGTACATAAGCGAGAATATACCGCCATAGTAGTAGTTATCCAGCCAAAGCTGGCGGGTAAGATCGGTAGATGTAATGGTATCTGTACCTGATGGCGATACATAATCGCTCAAGCCATAGTCGCTAAAGGATTCACCAACTTTATATTCGTTATAATAGCCACGGCCTCTTGTCAGGAACAGGCCGACATTGCCTGTCATGTATTTTGAAAACTTATGGTCGGCAAACAATTGGTAATAATCCTGTTGGTAATTATCAGTCTGGTCCTTGTAAGTAAAATAATTGTACTTGCGCGCATCCGAGGTGAAAAGGTTTACTGAATCGGCCTGTGTAAAGTACAGAACGCCCACATTATTATTATAATGGTTCAGCAGAGCGGCGTTGTCACCTTTTAATTTTGCTTCTGGCGTACCGTTCCAGGCTTGCGCTGTTTTCTCGTTTCCGGTCATCATCATAAAACGGAGATTGGTATTGTTGCCCGCCTTCCAGCCTGCAATAAATTGCAGCGCACGCATGTCGCTGGCTGAACGATCTATAAAACCATCGGAATTGATTTTTGATAAACGCACATCAAACTGCAAACCGCTTTTTAGCAAGCCTGTACCGGCTTTTATTGTATGCTTGTGCGTATTGAAAGAGCCGTAACTATTATCTATTTCAGCACCGGCTACGTCCATTTGTTGCAGGTTGCTAATACTCATAGTAGCGCCAAAGGCACCGGGCCCGTTTGTAGAGGTGCCTACACCGCGCTGTAGCTGTATAGAGCTGGTTGACGATGCCAGGTCGGCAAAATTCACAAAAAAAGTACCCTGCGATTCAGCATCATTCATTGGTATACCGTTCAAAGTAACGTTAGTGCGGGCTACATCAGTACCGCGTATACGTAGGCCGGTATAGCCCACGCCGTTACCTGCATCTGAAGTGACAACTGCCGAGGGAGTGTACTGCAACAGATAAGGTATATCCTGTCCTTGGTTCAGTTTTGAGATGTCTTTTGCAGTAATTTCTGTTTTTGCAAAAGGGCTGTTTGAGCCGGCACGTAAAGCACGTACTTCTACAGGCTGTAGTGTTTGTTGTGTAAAGCTGGTGTCGTTATTTTCACTTTGTGCCTGTGCTGTAAAGCAGGCAGCTATAGCCGCGGCACTAAGCAAATATTGATTGTAAAAATGCATGGCATTTAAAGTAATTAAATGAAAATGAATTAATTACGAGGTGCCACGACTGTTTATTATCCGTATACACGCATCTAACTTTCAGCCATGCGTGCACACATAGCCCTTGAAAGATGGTGTAACAGAAAATATAAGCTGATTTACTTTTCCCTAACCGGCATTACCCGGTCCAGGTTCAGCGGGTATAATCTCAGCCTTTACTGTTTAGGCACCCCGTGGTTAGTTTCTTAACTAAACCGCTGCAAAAGTATAAAAATTAACGACAAAACCACCATTAATTCTATTGAACCGGGAAGAATGTACAATAGAAAAAATGACATATTGTATTATCAAAATACGATAACTTCGTTATCCTCATAAAATTAAAATCTTAAGGATGAAAGGAAATTTACTCACCTTGGGTGTATTTGCACTATGCATAGGCACTCAAGCAAATGCTCAGCAAATCTGGTCTGAGAATTTCAACAGCGGCAATATACCTGCGGGTTGGCAACTTCGTAACCTGGATGGTAAAACACCTAAAGCAATTCACAACTACATTAATGATGCATGGGTAGTAACAGATAAAAAAGATGCTGCTGGTAATGTGATACCTGGTGATAAAGTAATCATCTCTACATCTGACTACACAGTTGCAGGCAGGGCAAATGATTGGATAATAACTACACCATTTACAGTTACCGATGCCAGTTTAGCAATAAAGTGGGATGAAAAGGCGCTGGAACCTTCGTTCCCCGATGGTTATGAGGTATTAGTATCTACAGCAACAGATGATGTTGCGGACTTTACCAATGTAGCTTACACAACAACCG
>JAEZIL010000196.1 GCA_023436685.1 Bacteroidota bacterium
CCCTGTAAGTGTAGCAAAGTCCATTACTAACTCTGGTTTATATCGTTTTGCCCAATGTAGTGCATCGGCTAGGAGCAACCTGCCTTCGGCATCGGTATTTAATACTTCAACAGTGTTGCCGCTGTACATTGTTATTATATCGCCAGGTACATAAGCGTTCTCGCCGGGTCTATTATCGGTTGCTGGCACAAGGGCAATAATATGTAATGGCAATTGCATTTTACTAATTGCATACATTGCGGCACTCACTAAGGCTGCCCCACTCATATCGCTTTTCATACGGTCCATTGAAGCTGCTGTTGGCTTAAGGCTTAAGCCACCTGTATCGTATACTACGCCCTTCCCAATAAGTACAATAGGTTTTTTATTAATCGCCTTTTTGGGCACGTATTCCATTACTGTAAAAGTGGGAGGTTGCTGGCTACCACGGTTAACAGCCAAAATTCCTCCCATTTTCTCCTTTTCTATCTGTGTCTTTTGCAGTGTTGTTACTTTAAAGCCAGCTTCTTTGCCTAGCAAAGAGATTTCTTTTGCAAGTTCTACAGCCGATAAGTAGTTTAATGGTTCATTAACTAAATTTCTTGCTTTGTATATAGCGGATATAGTAATATTTAATTCGCTAAGTTCTTTTACTGTTATTGATTTATTGCGAAAAGCAATTGCCTTAAGTGAATGAGCCACTTTTTCTTTATCACTCCTATACTTTAGAAATTGATAGTTAGCTAATGCAATACCTTCTGACAAATGGTAGGCTGCGGAAGGTATCCCTGATAAATTATTTATCGTTACCTCGATCAATTTGTTCCTATTAAACAATGTTTGAAATTCTACTCCTGCTTTCCTACATGCTTCTGAGGTCTGCCACTCGGTTTTTTTTGTTTTAAGGTTATAAATGAAAATATAACGCCCATATTGATTTATAGTAACAATAGTTTGTTCTTTGTTAATTGAGTCAGCAACAAATTTTTGCTCTTCAGGTTTTAGTTCGGGTATTTCATTCAGAGACTTTGGGTTGCTGATTATATAAATTAGATTTTCTTTTTTGGATGGGGCGGCGATTTTAAATTCCATAATTCAAGATTAAACTGTCCCCAAAGTTAACCGCCAGCACAATAGTTTACTTACATAGAATTAACTTTGGAATATTATACAGAAATATTTTTTAATATAATAGCTATTGGCACTACAATACACACTTAAAAAAAGCCTGGGGCAACATTTTCTCCACGACGAAAACATTTGCAAAAAAATAGTTGCTCAAATTAATAAACAAGAAAACCTGCAACTGCTTGAAATAGGACCGGGAGGAGGAGCAATTACTAAATACCTAATTCAATGGGAAGACGTGGCGTATAAGGCAATTGAAGTAGATGAGGAGAAAGTACAATATCTGCTAAAGACTTATTCGCAATTGCAGGATAGAATTATACTACAGGATATTTTAAAAGCTGATGCACCTTTTGAGGGTAAGTTTAGTGTTATAGGTAATTTCCCATATAACATTTCTTCCCCTATTTTATTTAAAGTATTAGAATGGGAAACTCAGGTAGAGGAAGTAATAGGAATGTTTCAAAAAGAAGTTGCGCAACGAGTAGCATCGCCATCTGGCTCTAAACTTTACGGTATATTGAGTGTATTAATGCAAGCCTACTTTAAGGTTGAATATTTGTTTGATGTTCATGAGAACTGCTTTACCCCGCCACCTAAAGTGAAGAGTGGTGTCATCAGGCTAACCAATATGCATAACCCATATGATATTACTGATAAGCGAAGATTTATTCTTTTGGTAAAAACTGCCTTCAACCAGAGACGTAAAACCTTGCGAAATGCATTGAAAAGCATAATGCCTGCAGAAGCGCTAGCTGAAGAAATAATGAGCAAAAGGGCAGAGCAGCTAACTGTTGCTGATTTTGTTGCACTACATAAAAAGTATCAATGAAAAAGGTTTTGATAGCAGCGCCAGTTCATAAAGTATTATTGGATGGCCTTGCAAAGGTGGGCTACAACACTGTGATTAGTGAAAACATATTGCAGGAAGAAGCGTTTGAACAGGTAGCAGAATATGCAGGTATTATCACTTCAACAAGGCTACATATTGATAAGACTATGATAGATGCTGCTAAGCGACTGGAATGGATAGGGAGGATGGGGTCGGGTATGGAAATTATCGATGTAAATTATGCACAAACAAAGGGAATTAAATGTTATAGTAGCCCCGAAGGCAACGCTAACGCAGTGGCTGAGCATGCAATCGGATTGTTGCTCTCACTAAGCAAACGTATAACATCAAGTGCAGCTGAGGTAAAACAGGGTAAATGGTTAAGAGATGCAAACAGAGGTTTTGAATTAGAAGGTAAAACCATCGCAATAATAGGTTTGGGCAATACAGGGCGTGCTTTTGCAAAAAAGCTTTCATCTTTTAGCATGAATATTCTTGCCTATGATAAGTATGTAACGGATATTGTGCCGTCTTATGTGCAGTGTGTAGATTCATTTGAACGAATATTTTCTGAGGCAGAGATAATCAGTTTTCATGTCCCTTTGCAAGATGATACCTATTATTATTTTAACGAAGATTTCCTGAGTAAATTTTTGAAACCGATTATCGTTTTAAATACATCTAGGGGGCTGATTGTAAATACCGAAGTGTTATATAAAGGACTTATGGCGGGTAAGGTTAAGGCTGCAGGATTAGATGTGCTAGAGCAAGAACCTCTAAACGAAGTTGGCGTCCGGCTGAGGGAAACATTAGATAAAATGTTGGTTTTGCCACAAGTTTTAATTACTCCACATATTGCTGGTTACAGCTACGAAGCAGTATATAAGATGAGTGAAGTGCTATTAAGCAAAATTGTCATATCATCGTAACAAGACGCATTGATAAGCAGAATATACGTAAAAGAAACAATTATCTGACAAAAAAATTTAGTAAGCGTTCTACTTTTAACAGAAGTTTCTATCTTTACCGTTCATTTGGTTAATAAATATTTAATGCAGGATATGACACGTACACTACGTTATTTGTTGGTATTGCTGTTTGTAAGCATTGCTGGTCAATCGTTTGCACAAAGCGGTGCAATCTCCGGTACAGTCCTTGACGAGAATGGTGATGCTATGATTGGCGCACTTATTAAGGTATTTGAGGGCGGTCTTGTTAAAGGCGGTGCCCAGACTGATGAGGATGGTAATTATACTGTAAAACCTCTACCTGCAGGTAGATATGATGTAGAGATATCGTCTGCAACATATGCCACGAGCAGAACTACAGGTGTAATGGTAAGTTCAGACAGAACTACAGCACTTGATGTTAAATTGAAACTAGCGGCAAAAGAGCTTACAGGTGTTACTGTAACAGCGTATAAGGTGCCGTTAATTGATCGCTTCAACCCGGGCGCTCGCTCGGTGGTGGCAGCAGAGCAAATTGAAAAAATGCCAACACGTACTACGGATGGTGTGGCAGCTACTGCACCGGGTGTGTATAGTGGTGCCGACGGTCTTCGTATTGCGGGTGGCCGTACCCAGGGTACATTATATATTGTAGATGGTGTGCAAACACGTGGTCGCATTGGTAGTAACGTTTCTCAAAACAGTATCGACCAGATTGAAGTAATGACATCAGGTCTTTCTGCTAAATATGGTGACGCCATTGGTGGCGTAGTAAGTATCACTACAAAAGGTGTTACTGACCAATATCGGGGGAATGTATTATTAGAGCACTCTGTAGACGGATATAATCACAACCTGGTAAACGTAGGGTTATCGGGCCCCCTGTACAGCAAAAAACTGGAAAATGGTTCTAAAAAACCAATTATCGGTTTCCGTATAGGTGCAGATGGTATCTATGATGAAGATCCAAGGCCTACTTATGGCGGTAACTATGTGCTTAAAGAAAATGTACTTAAACAGTTACAAGCACAACCATTGACAGCTTCGCCTAATCCTAATGGTGTTCCTGTATTCCGTAGCTCTGCTGAATATGTAACTTTGAACGATGTAGAAATAAGCAAAAAGCGTGTTGCTGCAGATCAGTATCAGGGCGTAATTAACGCTAAACTGGATTTTGCACTTGCTGATAATCTTACTCTGACTGCGGGTGGCTCTTTTAACTATGCTAAAAACAGGGCATATTCAAATGGCTACGGTGGTGATGCGGGTATTGTTACTGCTATATCTAACTATCATCCTTATACATTATTTGCTACAGATGGTATTCCTACCGACATCCAGCAGGTAGGACGTGGCTATCTTAGGTTGACCCAGCGTTTCGGTAAGGCTCCGGGTTCTGGCGATGCTGATGAGAAAAAGCCTTTAATATCTAATGCATTCTACACATTACAAGCTGATTATCAAACCGAACGTTTTAAGCGTGAGAATCCAGATCATAAAGACAATCTGTTTAAATATGCATACGTAGGTAAATTTCATACAGACTATACTACAAACTATGAAGTTGGAGTAGATGATAGTACTGGGTTAGTTGCTGTTAAATTTCAAACAGATAGGGAAGCTGTGAGGACTACATTTGAAAGGGCGGAACTCAATCCTATTCTGGCTAATTATACAAGTCAATACTTTAATTCTTTTGGTGTTCAGCCCCGTACAGTACAAGACGTACTTGCCGGTAATGCTATCACTAACGCAACTGTTCCCAATTTTGCACACCAATTGTTTGGTAATATAGGTACAACAGCTGTTGGGGGTTATCAATATAACCAGAGAGATCAATTTGCAGTAGGTGTTGACGCTTCGTTTGACTTTCAACCTCGCAAAACAAGGCATGCTATCCAATTTGGTTTATATTATCAGCAGCGTATAGAGCGTTCATATAGCACTTCTGCACTAGTTAGTCAAGGTATTTGGCAATATGCTAACCAGCTTGTTAACACTCATATCGCGTTGGATTTTGCTAATCCGTTGTATTTAGTAAATGGTCAAACATATACCTATCAAGATTACAAGGATGGTAAATTTGCACTTTCTCCATATGATACTGTTACTTTTAACAGAATCTCTTTGGATAGTGCTCAAAGCACCTTCGATCGTAATTTGCGCGCTAAATTAGGGGTGGGTCAAACGGAATATATAGATGTTAATAATTATGATCCATCTACATTCTCATTAGATATGTTCTCTGCTGATGAACTTCTTAATGCAGGTAATTCTTTTGTTAGCTATTATGGTTACGATTATACTGGTAAAAAGCAAAAAGGTCAGGTTAACTTCAATGACTTCTTTACTAAAAAAGATGCTAATGGTAACTATACACGTGATATCGGAGTATATCAACCAAACTATATAGCTGGTTATATATTAGATCAGTTCCAGTTTAAGGATATCAACTTCAACGTGGGTCTTCGTGTGGATCGTTTTGACAACAACACTAAAGTGTTGAAAGACCCGTATTCAATTTATCAAGTACGTACTTTAGGAGATTCGAAGACTACTGCAATAAATCAATTAAATGGTGGTATACATCCATCTAATATGCGTGATGATTATGTGGTATACGTAAGCAGTAATGAATCAACAACTCCAACAGTAATTGGTTATAGGGATGGCGATGATTGGTATGATCCATTTGGCCGTTCAATTGAAGATCCTGCAGTTTTGAAACAATATACCGGTGGACGTGATCCTCAGCCGTATCTTGTCGATAGAAATATCAGGATATCAGATTCTACATTCGATCCTAATAGCTCGTTTACTGATTACAAACCACAGGTGAATGTAATGCCGCGTATATCTTTCTCTTTCCCTATTTCGGATAAAGCATTATTCTATGCTCACTACGATGTATTGGTGCAAAGGCCAAGATATGCTCAGTTTGTAACTCCGGATCAATATTTCTTCCTGGCGAACAATAACGGACAGATATTAAATAACTCTGACCTTAAGCCAGAGAAAATGTTTGATTATGAAGTTGGTTTCCAACAACAAATCAGCCAGCGTTCAGCACTAACCTTAAGCGGTTTTTATAAGGAGCGTAAAGACATGATTCAAATTCGCCCGTATTTGTATGCTGTTCCTAAAACATACTATACTTTTGGTAACCGTGACTTCTCAACTACAAAAGGTTTGACTTTGAAGTATGACTTACGTCGTGTAAACCATTTGTTGATGAACGTATCATATACATTACAGTTTGCAGAAGGTAGTGGGTCAGGTACCAATTCAGCTAACGGCGGTGGCTCAAACTTTGTTTCTAATACAGGTCTGCTAGCTAACCTTATAGCAGCATCACTTCCTAATCTGCGTTTTGCAACAGCGTTAGATTACGATTCTCGCCATAACCTTGTTGTTAACTTAGATTATCGTTACAATGATAATGAAGGCCCAATGATAGGCGATAAGCATATTCTACAGAACACTGGCGCCAACTTTATATTTAGTGCCCGTAGTGGTGAACCATATACCAGATATGCATTCCCTGCTCAAAGAATTATCACAGGCCGTATAAACGATGCTCGTTATCCTTGGCATTATAACGTTGATTTCCGTGTAGATAAAGACTTCAAATTGTCTTTCGGTAAAAAAACTGTTGAAGGTGCCAAACCTAAAGAACCCCTTATGCTGAATGCTTACGTGATGATTATGAATGTACTTAACAGACGCGATGTTTTATCAGTGAATGGTTACAGTGGCCGTCCGGATGAAGATGGATACATTACTTCACCACAAGGTATACAGCTAACCAGGAACCAAACCAGTCCTGAATCCTATATTGATCTTTATTCTATCAGCAATGGTACTAACAGTAGTCAGTATTTGCCAACAAACATTGGTATGCCACGTAGAATAAACATTGGTTTGCAATTAAATTTCTAATATTATCATTGATTAATAACTTTCCAGGTTATGTTTAATAAGAATTATAAAAAGGCTCTGGTATTATCTATGCTTGCTACTGTAGCGCTATTCGACGCAAGTGCAAGACCAAACATTGGTAATAAGGGGGGAATTGGTGGACAGTTGAAAACAACTGCTGGTTGCCGTCCTGCTGAAGGATCAATTGATCTGGATATCAACAACGTACGCGCTAGGCTAATGACCGGCGGTGATATGTGGTGGGATAATGGTACTTCAGAAGCACGTTATGAAGTGCCGGTTGGAAGTAGAAAAAACTCGCTATTTGCAGGTTCTATATGGATTGGTGGTTTTGATGTTCAGGGACAATTAAAGGTAGCTGCACAGACTTATCGTCAAAGTGGTAACGACTATTGGCCTGGTCCTTTGGATGCAACAGCCAATATACAGGCTTCAGAATGTAGTGATTGGGATCGTTTTTGGAAAATCAATAAGGAAACCATTAATCGTTTCAGGGAGCTAGGAGATAAGGCTGCAGCACTTAATGAGGCTGATTATCAAGTAATTAAAGAATGGCCTGCTAAAGGTAATACCAATGCAATTGGTAGAAGCCTGAATCCACTTAATATACCTGATAATAAAGATTATGCTCCGTTCGTCGATGTTGATAAGAACGGTATATATTCACCTGTAGGTGGTGACTATCCTGGTATTGATGAGACTACTCCACTACCTGGTGACCAATATATTTGGTGGGTTTTCAATGATAAAGGTAATGTTAAAGGTGAATCCCAAACTGAAGGTATTGGTATCGAGGTTCAGGCTAGTGCTTTTGCATTCTCTGCAAAAGATTTCCTAAACGACGCTACATTTTACAACTATAAAATTATTAACCGTGGAGGTTTAACATTGGATAGCACTTTTGTTGCTACATGGACTGATGCTGACTTAGGTTATTATCAGGATGACTTTATTGGTTGTGATACGGCTAGAGGTTTAGGTATTCTTTATAATGGTGATAGTAAGGATGGCGAAGGCGAACCTAATAGTTATGGAACAATAATACCTATGGTGGGTGTGGACTTTTTTAAAGGCCCCAGGAAAACATACCGTCCTGCAGGCGCAACAAAAGACACTACTATCGAATTGAAAATGGAGGCCTTCACTTACTATAATAATGACTTTACTATCATAGGTAACCCTGAGAATGGAGTTCATATATATAACTATATGACGGGTAGCATTAAAAATGGTGAGCCCTTTACATATGACTTTGTTGGTCCGTCTACTCCTTCAAAAGCTTATGGAAGTGGATCAAGAGTAAAGTATGTGTTTTCGGGCGATGCTGACCCTAGTGCAGAACAATGGTCAGAGTGTACTTGTGGTAATGCCCCGGCAGATCGTCGTTTCATTCACTCTGCTGGTCCTTTTAAGTTAGATCCAGGTGTTGTAAATGACATAGTAATTGGTGCTGTTTGGGTATCTGACGTTGGCGGTTGTCCTAATACGTCTTTCAAGAAAATACGCGCGGCAGATGACGTAGCACAGGCTTTGTTTAACAACTCATTTAAAACAATTGAAGGTCCTGAAGCACCGCGTATGGTTGCAAGGGAAATGGATAGGAAAGTAGTGTTTTATTTAATGAATGATGCCGTTTCCACCAACTTTGAAGAAAAATTTCGAAGGGATACCGCAGCAAAATATAGGGATAGTGCTGTTAATTCTAAGAGCTAA
>JAEZIL010000232.1 GCA_023436685.1 Bacteroidota bacterium
GCCAATATAGGTACTATTGTACTGGCTTTTGAAGGTAAGCAGGGTTTGGCCCACGTTCACGCCAATGTCTATAAAGGTAGCGTCGGCCGGTATTTGCAGTGCTTTCAGCAGGTTGAAGAACCAGTCTTCCTTAAGCCTGGTGTTGGCAAAGCCAATGTTCTTTATAATGGGGATGATGTAGGTTTTGCCATTCAGGCGTATGCTTGTATTGAAATTGAAAAAAGAAGTTAGTTTTTTGGCAATGCTCTTTACACTCATTCTTAAAAGGTAGTTATGGGTTCTGTAATAATACTAGAAATATGCCAAAAGTTAAAGCTGGCAGGTATTTAGATTACTTCTTCCTCCTGTCCCTAAACTCCTTGTAGCTCTTTTTCTTAGCCGTAGGCCTGGGTGTTTGTTGTTGTGTAGGTTGTTCTTTGACCGGCTTGGCACTACGGGGATTCTTGATTGGTATATCTTGTTGGGGTTCATTATTCATATGCTCCTTGCTCGATGAAGATACCATTTGCATCATGCTATCTATCTCAGCAGGGGTAAAATAGCGCCAATGGCCTGTGGGTAGGTTACTAAGGGTGATGTTCATGATGCGGGTACGGGTGAGCTTGGTCACCTTATAGCCAAAGTGCTCGCACATGCGGCGTATCTGCCGGTTAAGGCCCTGCACCAGGATGATGCGGAAACGTTTGTTGCCCTCCTGGCGTACTATGCACTTCCTTGTTATGGTACCTAGTATGGGTACGCCATCGCCCATCTGCTGTATGAACTCCGGTGTTATGGGCTGATCAACGGTTACCACATACTCCTTCTCGTGTTCGTTGCCTGCGCGCAGCACCTTGTTCACTATATCACCGTCGTTTGTCAGGAATATCAACCCGTCTGAATCCTTATCCAGCCTGCCTATGGGGAATATACGCTTCGAATGGTTCAGGTAGCTGATGATATTGGTCTTGTCCCTGGTGTCGGTAGTAGAGGTTACGCCTACAGGCTTGTTGAATGCAATATAGATAGGCCGTTGCTTCTTACTACCCTTAAGCGGTTCGCCGTCTATCTCAACACTATCGCCGGCTTCAACCCTGGCGCCGGTTCGTGCAGGTTTGTTGTTTATGGTTACACGGCGTTGCTCTATGAGCTTATCTGCCTCTCTGCGCGAGCAAAAACCTGTTGCACTGATGTATTTGTTAAGACTTACCCCTTCGTTTGACATATGCTTCTGATGGTACAAAAATAGTGGCTGAACATGTATAAAACGAATGAGATATGCCAACTGCGAAAAGAAGAACAACAAAAAATCCCTGCTGGAAGGGCTACAAACAAATAGGTATGAAAAAGAAAGGCGAAAAATTGGTGCCTAATTGTGTGCCGGAAAATAAAAGTATAAAACAAAGTGATTAAGTTAGCCGAATGAATGTACTGGAGCTGAATTTTGAATTGGGTTGGAGAGGGAGAGAAAGGCAAACTATATATAATATCGAAGGATTCAGCAATGCAGGTATGAATGTGTCGCTTGTATGCCGTAAAGGTTCAGTGTTGGAAGAAAGGGCATTAAGCCAGGAAGTTGATGTGCATACCTTCAAAAGCTTGCTTGGTGTAATTGCACACCTTATTTCAAAAGGCAGAGCATATGATATTTTACATGCGCAAACTCCTCAAATGCTTACTTGTTGCATTCTTACCAGGCCATTTCACCGTAGTAGGGTAGTGCTTAGCCGCCGGGAAATATTTAAGCCCGATATGTTTTCAATATTTACTTACAAACTGGCTGACAGGGTAGTAGCTGTAAGTACTTCAATAAAAAGGGTGCTAAAGCGGTCGGGTGTAAGAGATGTTGCCGTAATACCTGATATGGTTGTGGAAAGTGATAGCAATGATACTGTTAGGAAGCTAGTTGAAGCATACAAAGCACAGGGGAAATACATAGTGGCAACGGTATCAATGTTAACGCAGGATAAAGATCCTCTGACTACGGTTGATATTATCGAAATGCTTTTTGATAAGAGAAAGGATTTCGTATTTCTTCACTTTGGCGGTGGCGAGTTAAGTCGCGATGTAGAAAAAAAGATCCATAATGAAGGATTAGAAGGCGTTTATAAACTGATGGGGTTTCAGAAAGAGATAGAGCCATTTTATAAATTGTTCGACGTATTTGTAATGAGTTCAAAGCAGGAAGGGCTTGGTAGCAGTGTATTAGATGCGTTTATTAATAAAGTTCCGGTTGTAGGTACCAATGCCGGCGGGCTTAAAGAACTTTTGAGCGAAGGCCGCGGGATATCTTGTAATGTTGGTGCACCAAGTGAAATTGCCGAGGGGATCAATGTGCTATTGGATAATGATCAATTGCGTAGGCATACTGCTCAACTTGCATACACTTATGCTTACAAAAGGCATAGTGTAAAAGCGGTTACCGAGCAGTATCATCAATTATTCAAGGACTTGCTCAATTGATTCTCTCCTTGCGTTTTTCAGCCGCGTATTGGCGTATTTTGGTGTATTTAACAAATGTTACATAACTATCCAGCTTACAGATAACATAACCATAATAGCCATCCAAAATTCCAAGTCTGAAAATGTATTTGACCAGGAAATTCCATTTGGGTACTACCAGTATCTGTAGCAGGCTACGGTCTTTCCCTTTTGATACTGCGTCTCGTGCGCTAAGCTCTGTATACTTATTGATTTTGCCAATGTAATCCGACATTGTTGGGAAGCTATAATGTAACAAGTGGCCTTTTAATAAACCTATTTCGCTTTTTTTATTAAGCTCCCAATGTTCATGTATGCTTCCCCCGTGCCATTGCCCTTTGGTTTTGTCAAACAAACGGACGATATGGTCGGGATACCACCCACAGTGTTTTATCCATTTACCGCAGTAGTTGGTTATCCGGGCTATCTTATAAGCGTCCAAGTGTTTTTCTCTCTTATGTTGAAGTATGCTTTGTTCTAGTTCAGGTGTTACAACTTCGTCAGCATCAAGGGTGAATACCCAATTGTAGGTAGCTTAGTTGGTAGCTGTTGTCTTTTGCTTTACATAGTTCTCAAAAGCATGTGAATAAACCGTCGCACCATAATTTCGGGCTATTTCAGCTGTGCGGTCTGTAGATAAGCTATCAACCACAATAATTTCATCGGCTATCCGTTGCACAGACGCCAGGCACCTGCCAATATTCTTTTCCTCATTGTATGTAATGATAACTACACTTAACAGCATACAGTATTTATGGGGTAAAAATAGCCTAAGCATTGCACAATACAATATCAGATTATGCAAAGTGGTTAGCGTTATTTAACAAAATATGGTTGTGTTATGCACGATTTTTCAATTTTTTTCCTTTAATTTTAGTTATTCACATTATTTATTAAAAACAGTAGTTATTGATGGCAGGTGTTATCGGTAAAAGGATAACTGCGCTATTGCTTACATTGTCTTTATTTACAGTACAGCTAAAAGCTTTCGAAGGTGAAAAGCTAAATGTAACTGTAGTACAACAGGCCAATGCGCAGGAAGTTAAAAAAAGCATACTAGATGAGGGGGTATTTGGCTGGTCATCTGAACGTAAGCTAACATGGGGAGATTTCAGAGGGTCGCTAAACCATGCCTTGGGCGATGAAACCGCAGCATCTATATGCCATGGGTTTGGGGTGCAAACCGATACTGCCGCCAGCAAAGGCAATAACGTTGTAGTAAATGTATTCAATGTTTTTTACCCACATAAATCATGGGTAAGAGATGGTGGACAGAGTGCCAGCGTACTAGCACATGAACAAACGCATTTTGATATTTGCGAGCTGTATACCCGTATATTGAAGGAAAGAATTACACAAGCATACTTAACAAAAGGAAATTTTAATGTACGAATCAAACAAATATATGAGGAAGTGCAGGCTGAGTATATTGAAACCCAGGAAGAATACGAAAGGCAAACTAACCATGGCTTAATAGCCTCTGAGCAACTACGTTGGCAAAATAATATACAAATGAAATTATCGGTTAGTACGTATGCCTTACGATAATAAGCGCTGCCTTAGCAAAAATTCTAATTGCTCATTTGTTACACCAAGCTTTTTAGTGAGCTCTTTTTCGTCCATCTTTAATCTGTAAACTCCATATGCACGCATAATTGTTGCATCCAGTTCCTCTTCACTCCATGGTTTAGAAAGGTAATGGAATATTTTTCCCTTATTTATAGCCTCTATTACCGCATTCATGTCAGCATAGCCGGTTAACAGAATACGCATAGGGTCAGGATATTCTTCGAGAATTGATTCAAGGAATTCTACACCAGTCATATTCGGCATACGCTGGTCGGTAATGATAATATCTATCGGAGTAGTTTTTAGAATCTCTTTCGCTTGTTCCCCGCTAATTGCTGTATATACATTATACTTTATGCGAAAAGTAGCCTTAAATGAAAAAAGGTTATTTTCTTCATCGTCAATGTATAAGATGTTAATTTTGTTGTTATCTGGCATCTCTCTATATGCGTAAAAGCATTTTTGCAAAAATAATCTCTTACAAATTAAGTAATAATACTGAAATTAATATTATTGCTAGTAAATATCATTTTCTTGAATTATTTTTCTGATCAGCTAATTTAGTACTAAGATGAACATTGATTATAAGACACTTATAGATAAAACCGATGAATTAAAAGAAATTTACAGGCCGGAGATACTGGATATAAAACTAGCAGAGCACAAATTAAGGTTTGATGAATTAGCTGGTTCAGGTTTATTATTTCTGCACGACGAAATAGAGGGGCAGCTAAGAGAGTTAATGAAGGTCAGAAATCCTAAAACAAGGATCAAGCAGGATGAATATTTTGAATACATAAAAAGCCATCTACGGGGTCAGGATATATTTACATATGGGTTATGGGTATATTACCCATGGCTGGCTAAGATGGTACATATTCTACCTGAAAAGGAGTTTGTAGACCTTAGAACAGCAGCTAACCGCAATAAAATAACCACAGCAGAGCGTGATATATTAGTAAATAAGAAAGTAGGTGTCATAGGCCTATCTGTAGGCCAATCGGTAGCGCTAACTATAGCTATGGAACGTAGCTGTGGCGAGATCAGGCTTGCTGATTTTGATACACTGGAGTTGAACAATCTGAACAGAATAAGAACCGGCCTGCATAACCTTGGCTTGCGTAAAGTATACGCTGTTGCTAGAGAAATAGCAGAAATAGATCCTTTTATTAAAACCACATGCTATACTGAGGGCATAACTGAAGAAAATATTAATGATTTTTTTACTGCCGGAGGTAAGCTAGATGCTGTAATTGATGAATGCGATGGGGTAGATGTAAAAATACTTTGCCGTATAAAAGCTAAAGAACTGCATGTGCCTGTAATTATGGAGGCTAGCGACCGTGGTACGCTTGATGTAGAGCGCTTTGACCTGCACCCCGAAAGGCCAATTATGCACGGATGGCTGGAACACCTGGAAATAGATTTCAATGTGCTGAAAAAACTTAAAACCAGCGAAGAAAAGCTACCATATATTTTGCCAATTTCAGGGTTAGAAACGCTTTCGCCTCGTATGAAGGCTTCTATGATAGAAATAGAAGAAACAATTACTACCTGGCCGCAGTTAGCATCGGCAGTAGCTTTGGGTGGTGCAGTTACAGCTGATACCTGCAGGCGAATATTCCTTAACTACTTTACCGATTCAGGGCGCTATTTCATTGATATGGAAAAACTGATACCTGAACCGCAGGAAATAATAAAACATGAAATAGAACTGCAACCCGGTATAAGCGAAGCAGAGATGAATGAGGCTATTAGTAAGGTAGCTGTCTATCGTGCTGATGGTTGTATTGCCCTAAGCAATGAAGAAATTAAGAAAATTGTTGCAGCAGCTATCTCAGCTCCCACCGGGGGCAATTCGCAACCCTGGATGTGGAAATATCGGGACGGAGTGCTTTACTTGTTTGCCAATCATGAGTATGAAACAAAACTGGTAGACTTCAATCATACGGCATCATATATTGGCTACGGAGCTGCAACAGAGAATCTTGTTTTAAAGGCCCATGAGCTTGGTTATGAAGTTGTAACCCAGAAACAGGATGGAGGAAAGATAGTGGCTACTTATCAATTCTATAATAGAAATACAGATATTAGTGATATAGAACCTCATGCGGTAGATGCCCTAAGTACTGCTATTCCTAACAGAGTTGCCAATCGTATATTATCACCCAGGGTAGTAATAGAAAAAAATAGATTGGATGCCCTTGTAAAAGCAGCAAAAACAATACCCAATGCGGACCTTACTATAATAGACAATGAGCAGCAAATAGCCCGGATAAGCAATATAATCGCCCAGGCCGACAGGCTGCGTATTTTACATGAAGGCGGGCACCTTGATTTCCTTGCGGAAATGGTTTGGACAGAAGAGGAAGCAAAAAAAATAAAACGTGGTATAGATATTAATACCCTTGACCTTACTGCCTCCGAAAAAATCGGGTTCAGGATGGTGACGGATTTTAACGTTATTAAAGAATTAAATAAATGGCAAGGCGGAAAAGGGCTTGAGAAAGTATCTTATAAATCGGCTATTGCAGCTTCGGCTCTTGGACTTATCACAGTACCCGAATTTAATTTAAATGCATTTTTTGAAGGTGGGCGGGCCTTAGAACGGGTTTGGCTTACTGCAACGGCAGATAATATTGCTTTTCAGCCCCTTAGTATATCTACATTCCTGTTTAACAGGTTGCGCTTCGAAGGGGAGAAGGCTTTTGCGCCGCAGATGGTAAAAGAGCTTAGAGAAATGCGTGCAGAGTTTGAAGAAATATTCGAGATTAGTAAAAACCGTGTGGATATATTACTTTTCAGAGTGTTTCTTACAGATGTGGAAGCAAAAAAATCGGAAAAATTATCTGTAGATGATATTTTATCCTTCTAAGTGATACCTAAGTAATGATAAAAATCCGTGCATTCAGAGCGGTAGATGATATTGAATCTTGCCAAAAGTTTGTGGAAGGTCATATGCGGGTATTGAAAAATTTTGGGATAACAATGATCACCTCAGCTAATGTAGAATGGTTCAGCGATCCAGATACCTATGTAATAGTAGCGGAATCGATGGAAGACATGAGGGTATTAGGAGGTGCCCGTGTACAAGTAGGTAAAGGGCGGTTTCCATTGCCAATTGAAAAAGCGGTGGCCGAACTTGATGAGAGTATATACGATGTAATAAAAGAATATATTCCGCAAGGGGTTGCTGAGTTGTGTGGCCTGTGGAACTCGCGGGAAATTGCGGGAATGGGTATAGGTAGTGTGTTTCTTACTCGCACAGCTGTAAGCCTTGCACCCCAGTTACATATTAAATCCATGTTTGCTTTGTGTGCAGCATATACCGTACAAATGGCACAAAACGCGGGGTTTCAAATAGCTACTTTTCTTGGTAACAATGGTACGTTTTACTATCCTAAAGATGACCTTATTGCATCAGCAATGTTACTTCACGATATTAACGACCTTAGCTTTGCGAGCGAGGCTGAGCGAAATGAGATAAATTCGCTACGGGAAAACCCGGTGCAAATTAAAACTGAAGAAGGGAGGAGAGGAGCTTTCGATATTTTTTATGAATTGCAGCTTCCAACATTGGACTAAACAAATGAGATATATTAAACTTGTTATTGTATTAATAACGTCCCTTTTCCTTAATAACATTGCGTATGCTCAACCTGCTGTGGTTTACACTAGGGCTGGTAGTAATATTGAGTTTGGTAACCAGGTACAGATACTGGAAGATAAAGACAGCAAACTAACTATACAAGAAGCTATTAATGCAAAAGATTATGTGCAAACCGAGCAACAGGTGCCCAATCTTGAGATGAGCTCATCGGCATTTTGGGTGAAATTTTCGATCACGAATTTAAGTGATGAACCCCGCCTTGCAATTGAATATCCTTACCCAACGATTGATTCGGTCTTATTTGTTGAAGCTGCTAATGGGCAAATTAGTGTACAGGCTACAGGCGAATACGAGCCGGTTTATAACAGGCTTATAAAGCACCAAAACTATATTTTCAACATAAACATACCTAAAGGCACTACAAAAAACTTTTTTCTCAGAGTCAAGTCTTCAGAGCAGATACAGCTGCCATTAACCATTGGTACTCCTCAGTCTATACTAGAATCTCTTACTCAAAGAGACCTGATATTTGGTTTATATGCGGGTATTATATTGGTAATGCTTTTTTACAACCTGTTTGTATATTTCACGGTTCGCGATAGCATATACCTCAACTATGTTCTGTACATATTGTTTGTAGGGCTTACACAGGCTTGTGTTCAGGGCTATTCACAACGCTTTTTGTACCCCTCGTCAGCATATATGGCCAACATAATGATGGTAATAGCTCCTGTATTTGTTGGTGTTACTGCAATAGCATTTTTAAGGCGGTTTATGTCGGTAAAAGAATATACACCCGTTCTTAACAAAATACTTAATGTATTTCTTGGTATTTATGCCGGTATATTGGCTTTAGGATTTTTGGGCCGCTACCAGGCAGCAGCACAAATAGTACAAATAAATGCCGGCGTGGCCTCATTATTTGTTTTCAGCATTAGTGTTATTATAGCCAGGAAAGGCTACAAACCAGCCAAGTTCTTTTTAATAGCATGGACAATATTTTTGGCAAGCGTAATAGTATTTGTACTTAGAAATTTTAATGTGTTGCCTTACAATGTGTTCACTTACTATGCCCTGCAAATAGGTTCAGCACTAGAAGTTATTCTACTGTCATTTGCCCTGGCCGACAAAATAAATATGTTCCGAAAAGAAAAAGAAGAATCTCAGGCGCAGGCTTTTCTGGCCTTACAGGAAAATGCAAGAATAATTAAGGAGCAGAATGTGATATTGGAAACAAGGGTAAATGAGCGAACAATAGAGTTAAAAGCATCGAACGACGAGTTGAACAAAACACTACATGAACTGAAAGAAGCTGAAATGCAACTGGTAGAATCAGAGAAAATGGCTTCGCTTGGTCAGTTAACCGCGGGTATTGCGCATGAAATTAATAATCCTATCAATTTTGTCACCTCAAATGTGAAACCTTTGCAGCGCGATATTGATATGATATTGGATGTGCTCAAGCAAGTGGAAGATTTGACATATTCAGATATACCTATTGACGATAAAAGGAAGAAAATTGATGGCTTAAAACAAGAGTATGATTTTGACTACCTGAAAACAGAAATAGGGTATTTGCTTAAAGGTATTAATGAAGGTTCATCTCGTACAGCCGAAATAGTAAAAGGCCTTAGGATATTTTCAAGACTGGATGAAGACGATCTGAAAAAAGCTGATGTTAATGAAGGGCTTGATTCTACCACCATTATAGTGAATAACCTGTTGGATAATAAAATAGAAATTGTGAAGGACTATGATAGCTTACCAATGGTAGAATGCTATCCCGGTAAGCTAAACCAGGTATTCCTTAATATTATTACTAATGCTATTCATGCATTAAAGTCTAAGTTTCGTGATGAGAAAGGTGGTGTAGTTACTATTAAAACCAGCCGTTTAGGAGAGGATAAAGTGCGCATATGTATTAAAGACAATGGTACCGGTATGACAGAGCAAACTAAGAAAAAACTTTTTGAGCCCTTTTTTACTACGAAAGATGTGGGCGAAGGTACCGGGCTCGGCCTATCAATAGCTTATAATACTATTAAAAAGCATAATGGAATTATTGACGTTGTATCAGAAGTGGGCGTAGG
>JAEZIL010000290.1 GCA_023436685.1 Bacteroidota bacterium
GGTGTTAATTGTACACCAATATTGAAACCAACGCCTTGTGCGTCGCCGTCCATATCCACTTTGCTATCCAGGCCGTTCTGGTTTTGCAGAGGTATATTCCGGTTGATCTGCACCCCGCCAATTGCATATATAAAACCTGCACCTACCGATAGCCAGTCGTTAATGTAAACACTTGCTGTTGGTTGTAAAAAAACGGTTTGCAGTTGTATATTGGTACTCATATAGCGCCCCATCCAATCTTCATCCCATTTAGTACCGCTGCCAAATGGTGTATAAATACCAAGACCGATATTTACTCTGCTTTTGTACGCTACAGGACCAGCTATGTAAACATTGAACGGAGTAAACACCTGTTGCTGAGTAGTAGCAGAATAGCTACCGGGAGACTGTACATATTGTGTGGTTGGAATAATTCCTAAAATACTGGCATTGACCTGAATATTTTCAAGCTGCGCCATTGCACCCGGATTGTAAAAAATGGAGGATGCATCCCAAGCAACGGCAGTACCGCTACCGCCCATAGCCAGTTGCCTAAGCCCCTGCAAATTAAGCTGGTAACCTGCACCAAATGCCATAACAGATGATAGCAGCAATGAAGTGAATAAGAGCTGTTTCTTCATAATATAGTATAAGTTTTGCATTGAAGCCGATAGACTCGGCCCAAAAACTGCATCAAATTAGTGTGAATAACACTAAAAAGCAATAATCGCGTAAAAGAAAGCCTATAAAAGTGTAAAAATTAAGATGCAACCCCTATAGTTGCTATGCTTATATGTAAGGCAGGGATAGTAAGTAGGGCTTGGGCCGCAGATTCTAACGTAGCACCTGTAGTTAGCACATCATCAATCAGCAACACATGTTTGCCCGATAGCTTATCCATAGCCCGTACTGCAAAGGCATCTTGCATATTTACCATACGCTCTTCGCGAGATTTTTGTGTCTGGCTCTCCGTATTACGGGTCCGGTAGAGGGTCTCTGTATCTACAGGTATATGTAAGACCTTACTTATACCATTGGCAATCAACTCTGTCTGGTTGTAACCTCTGAGGTTTAACTTGTCTCTATGCAACGGAATGGGTATGATATAATCGATACCAGATGCCCAGTTGAGTTGTAAAAGATCATAACCCAATTGCTTACCTAAATAAGTACCTATGTATTCTTTGCCCTGGTATTTAAGGCCATGCAGTAAATGCTGCAATAAACCTTCAGCTGTGAAGTACGCAAACGAAGTAGCTTTCACTATAGGTACGCGACCTGTAAAGCGCATAGCAGTTTCGTTATCGGCAATGTGGTGGTAGGCTGTACGCGGCAGATAATAGACATTGCAATTCAGGCAAAGCACCTCCTCTTCGGCCAGTAAAGGCTTACTGCAACCTTCGCAAAGGCGGGGGTAAACCAGATGGGTGAGGCCGTGAGTAAGGTCTTTCAACATAAACTAAAATAACATTCGATACACGTCCTCCACCTTATTCACAGTCTTTATTTCTATTTTGTAGCTGTCTTTATTCAGGCCTTTGGCATTGGCTTTTGGTATGAAGATGACGTCCATACCCAGTTTATCGGCTTCGGCTATGCGCTGATCAATACGGTTTACCGCGCGTATCTCGCCCGATAGGCCAATTTCACCTACCAGGCATATGTTGGATGGCAAAGCTTTGTCTTCGTACGAGGAAAGCAGCGAGCAAACCACTGCCAGTTCTATTGATGGATCTTCAATCTTTAACCCACCGGCAATATTTACAAATACATCTTTAGCACCAAAGTGAAAACCACCACGTTTCTCCAGCACGGCCAGTAGCAGTTGCAACCGGCGCAGGTCCATACCGCTAACTGTACGTTGTGGGGTACCATATACTGCTTGTGTAACCAGTGCCTGCACTTCTATCATCAGTGGACGCAAGCCTTCCATGGTAGATGCTATGGCAATACCACTTAAAGGTTCGTCGTGCTGGGAAAGCAGTATCTCAGATGGATTGCTGACGGGGCGCATACCTTTTGTGACCATTTCATAGATGCCCAGTTCGGCAGTAGAGCCGAAACGGTTTTTGATAGTACGTAATATGCGGTAGGCATAGTGACGGTCGCCTTCAAACTGAAGCACGGTATCTACCATATGCTCCAGCACTTTGGGCCCTGCAATAGACCCTTCTTTAGTAATATGGCCAATGATGCAAACTGGGATATTAGTTTGCTTGGCAAACTTCTGCAATTCGGCAGCACATTCGCGCACTTGCGACACACTACCCGCTGCCGATTCGACATAAGGCGATTCCAGCGTTTGTATTGAATCTATAATTAATAATTGCGGTTTTACTTTTTTTACTTCCTGGAAGAGGGTATTAGTATCTGTAGCAGTAAGTAGATATAAGTTATCGTTCTGGATTCCCAGGCGCTCGGCACGCAGCTTTATTTGTTGTGCACTTTCCTCGCCCGATACATATAATATGGTAATATTCTTCCAAAGCATGGCGCACTGAAGGAAGAGTGTTGATTTACCGATACCAGGCTCCCCGGCTACCAATATAACCGATCCCGGTACCATACCACCTCCCAACACCCGGTTTAGTTCGGCATCTGGGGTTATCATGCGCTCTTCTTCCTGCGGTTTGAGCTCGGAAAGCTTATGAGCTTTGCCCTTTGTTTTTTTATTGTCTTCGTCTTCCCAGGCAGCAGCGGCTTTTTTATCGTCTCGCTGAATTACTTCTTCAACTAACGAATTCCAGGTACCGCAAGACGGGCATTTACCGGTCCATTTTGGAGTTTCTAAACCACATTGCTGACAGAAATATGCTGTTTTGGTTTTGGCCATAGGTAAGCTAAGATAGCAGAAAAGAAAAAGAGCCATCGGAGGAATCCGGCGGCTCTTACTTACTAACCCATTAAATTCACAACTTGATACAAAAGTAACAATCCCCCCGAAATCTAAAAAATAGATTTAGGTTAACTCTCGATTTATTTTTAATTCAGTCATTTTTTGTTATCTATACTTGCTTTATAAGCAATTGATCTTTATAACCTTATGACGAATAATAATTTTTCTAATTGAACTTTTATATATTCAACATCTTTCCAAATCAAATTATAAAAATTAAATATATTATTATGCAACAATCTAATTGTGCATGGTTTTTAAGTGACATTGTAAGCTTAATTTGCATCTTTAATAACACATACGATGAGTGCTACTGCAACTAACATAGAAAAATTAAAAAGAAATTTTCTGCCGGAGGATTTCACGCTGACAACATGGGAGGCACTTCAACCTTTTTTTGAAGAATTGAAAACGCGGCAATTATCAACAAGGGCTGACCTGGAAAAATGGCTGAAGGATGTGAGCGAACTGGAAGCAGTAATAAGCGAAGACGCCAGTTGGCGACAAATAAAAATGACTTGTGATACAACCAAAGAAGAATATGAACAGGCGTTTACCTATTTCTGTATGGAGATAGAACCGAAGATGAAGCCTTATTTCTTTGAACTGAATAAAAAGCTCCTGGATAATCCGCATGTGGCAGAGCTGGATACTGAGCAATATTTCCCTTACCTGCGCAGTGTAAAAAATGCTACCGAACTATACCGCGAAGAAAATGTTCCGCTGCAAGCCGAGGCAAGTGTATTGGCGCAGCAATATGGAGTGGTATCGGGTAAAATGAGTGTGGAAATAGATGGCAAGGAATACACACTGCAACAAGCTGCCAAATTCCTGCAAAGCCCCGACCGCGACCTGCGTGAAAAAGTTTTTACTAAAGTAGCCGAACGCCGCCTGCAAGATAAAGACCAATTGAACGAACTCTTTGACAAACTATTGAAACTACGCCATCAAATGGCATTGAATGCAGGCTTTGAGAACTACCGCGATTATAAATTCAGAGAACTGGGACGATTCGATTATACACCTGAAGATTGTTTTAAGTTTCACGAAGCTGTGAAAGAGCATATACTGCCATTGCAAAAAATGCTGGTAGAAAGCCGGAAAAAACGCCTGGGAGTAGATGTGATGCGGCCCTGGGATGGTGATGCTGAACCTGTAGGCACCGAGCCGTTGCGCCCGTTTGAAACAGGCAAAGAACTTTCGGATAAAGCAATTGAGGTATTTGATAAATTGGGGCCCTACTTTAGCGGCTGCCTTACCACTATGGTAAACATGAACCGTATGGACCTTGAAAGCCGTAAAGGCAAGGCACCGGGCGGCTATAACTGTCCGCTGGCTGAAACCGGTGTGCCATTCATCTTCATGAATGCAGCAGGTACAGTTGGCGACCTCATAACTATGATGCACGAAGGTGGCCATGCTGTGCATTCGTTCCTGTCGCACCATCTGCCGTTATCTGCGTTTAAAGAATACCCAATGGAAATAGCAGAGCTTGCCAGCATGAGCATGGAATTGTTTTCGATGGAACACTGGAATGTATTCTTTAAAGATGAAAAAGAATTGCATAGAGCCCAAATGGATGAAATGGAACG
>JAEZIL010000042.1 GCA_023436685.1 Bacteroidota bacterium
GGTTTATATTTCCCCACTAAACCGGATGAGCACTATCAGACGCTATATACAATGAACGATACCGGCGAAGAGGCCCTGAACAGTGCTACTTTGTATGCCCATTATGGTAAAGGCCATTATATCTATACTTCACTTTCTTTTTTCAGACAGTTACCAGCAGGCAATGAAGGAGCCGTACGTTTATTAATGAATATGTTATCAGTAGGGAAATAGTATGCCAATGAATGAACCCAAGCAACAAAACTGGACCGCCTGGTATATAGCCGTATTATTGGTACTGGCCATACAAATATTATTGTATTACTGGTTTACACAATATTGGTCATGAGTACGCTTGATTGGTTTATCTTACTTTTTACACTTATTAGCATTATAGCTTACGGTGTTTACAAAGGCCGTGGGCAAACAGGTTCTGACAGTTATTTGCTGGCCAACAAAAACATGCCCTGGTATGTTGTATTGCTGGGCATAATGGCAACACAAGCCAGTGCTATCACATTTCTTTCAGCACCGGGCCAGGCATATACCGATGGAATGCGGTTTGTACAATACTACTTTGGGTTACCTATAGCTATGGTTGTTATCAGCGTAACATTCATACCCATTTTTCAAAAGCTAAATGTATATACAGCTTATGAATATCTTGAACACCGCTTTGATAGAGATACACGGCTACTTACTTCTGTGCTCTTCCTTATCTCACGCGGCCTGTCGACGGGCATTAGTATATATGCCCCATCCATTATCCTTTCTTCTATAATGGGGTGGAATATATATGTAACAAACATCATTACAGGTGGACTACTAATTATATACACATATACGGGAGGTGCCAAGGCTATTGCCCATACACAAAAGCTTCAATTTGTAATCATACTTTCGGCAATGGCTTTAGCCGGGTATCTTGTTGTGCAGCGTCTTCCTGAGGGAATAAATTTTAACGATGCCTTGTACATCGCAGGTAAATCAGGAAAACTAAACGTTATTACTACAAATTTCGATTGGCAGGATCGATATAATATATGGAGCGGAATAATAGGTGGCTTTTTTCTTGCACTATCATATTTTGGCACAGATCAAAGCCAGGTAGGACGCTACATTTCAGGAAAAGACCTGAAACAAAGCAGACTTGGGCTTTTAATGAATGGCCTTATTAAAATACCTATGCAATTTTCTATACTACTCATAGGCGCTTTGCTATTTGCTTTCTACAGTTTGCAACCTGCACCTGTATATTTTAACGAGCGGGTTTATAGTGAAACCAAACAGGCACACCCTGAAAAAATACAGCCTATTGAAAACAAGTTTTATCAATTACAGCAACAGTACCAACTACAAGCCCAGAATACTATACTTAATAAAAATGCGGGAAATACGTCTTTGGCGCAGGCATCGTTAAGCGCCTTAACACAAACACAGAATGAAATAAAAGAAGTACGAAATGAGGTAAGAAAAGCAATAGTTGCTAATAATAGTCATGCTGATGCAAGCGATACAAACTATATTTTCCTGTATTTCGTTACCCATTCTTTGCCTAAGGGTATCATCGGTTTATTATTTGCGGTTATCTTCCTGGCATCATGGGGCTCAATATCAGCTGCCTTAAACTCTTTAGCATCCTCCTCTCTAATGGATATACATTTATTATCCAAACCAGCCCCTTCAGAGAAAAGGCAACTATTGTATGGCAGGCTGCATACATTGGGTTGGGGCATCTTTTGTATAGCAGTGGCAACTTTTGCAACCCAAATGGGCTCATTGATTGAAGCAGTGAATATTCTTGGATCATTGTTCTACGGTACTATCCTGGGAATTTTCCTAGTAGCATTTTATTTCAAAAATGTAGGTGGAAGGCCTGTTCTATATGCTGCCATTATTACAGAGATATGTGTAGTAATAATTTATTCGTTACATATCGTTTCTTTTCTATGGCTTAATGTAATAGGCACCATAATGGTATTACTGCTATCCTTGCTATTAAACATATTCATGAAAATTAAAAAAGCAGATTGAAATAAGAATTTTACAATTCTATTACATTGATTTTGTGCCTTATTAAGCATTTCAAAAAACCATATTTTTGTATTTACTGATAATACTTAAACTGTGAACTTGCGGAAACTGTCATTTTTATTATATGCACTTGTATTTTGGAGTTTAGACTCTTCAGCACAAATAAGCGGCGCCAATGTTTTCCTGCAAGGCAACTATGTAGAAGTAGGCATTGCACCGAATGGTGCGTTTGGCACTACAGTAGATGCCCCTTTTGGGTATCATGCACGCCCTTACTACTCTCCTTACCCTATTTTCGATACTGGCACCAGTACTTATACCGTAAGACAGTTCTCCTTGGGTTTTGTTTCTGATTATGGCAAAGATGGCTGGACCGTTGGGAGTCCTGCGTATTTCGGTGATTATTTTGTACCCAGTTTACCACAGGAAGGATTTTCTATTCAAGCTAATGGTATAATTTCTAATGCGTGGACCAGAGAGTATATTACTAACCACGCTACTGGCTTTACAGGTACCTTATATGGGGCGAACAATAGCTACAACGACGCAGGCGGGATTAAAACTGCAACATGGCTGGGGTCAATGGGTAACCTATCAGTAAAGCAAACCACACGATTGAACGATACAGATCTATTTTTTACTATGAGTGTTGTTCTGAAAAACACAGGCACTACAACTATAAATGATGTTTTCTATTTAAGAACAGTAGATGCAGATAATGATTGGGCACTAACAGGACTAGATGGCACAACAATAAATAAAATACAACATCAGCTACCTAATGCGGGCGACAAGGTACTAGTTACCGCCAGAGGAGCAATATATCCCAATGTATATTTGGGATTGGGCACGAGAGACTGCAGAGCCAAAGTATTCTACCTCGATAATGGCCAGGTATCCCCTCCCCCAACTGTAACCTTAGAAAACCTATACGACGGAATTCCTAGCGCAATTGTCTACCAAAATGGTTCCGACACTGCTGATCAAGGTATAGGCATTGTATTTGACCTGGGTGATATAGCTGCCGGCGATAGTGTAACATTCTCTTACGCATATATATTAAGAGAAGCTGATCTCGATGTGGCTATTAACCAAACACAACCCCAACTTGCTCACAACGGCGTCAATTACTCATCGGGCGATACTATTAAAATGTGCCAGAACGGTAGCGGTGCAGTGGTAGACATTATCAACGGCGATTTTTTTAACTGGACATGGTCTCCATCTACCGGCCTTGCTACTACAAGCGGCACACACAACACCATCACCTTAACAAGCACTACGCCTATAACCTACACACTTACAGGTGCAAGCAGTATGTCATCGCTATGTGCATCAGAAATACTTACCATACGTGTAGAGCCTAATATTACCCCGCAACCTACAGTCACCCCAATCACTTATTGCCTCGGGCAAACCGCCCAGCCATTAGCTGCTGTGGGTAGTAATATTCTTTGGTATACAGCAGCTACAGGTGGTACAGGTGTGGTTTTACTCATCCCACCAACTGCCGTTGCAGGCACGTTTACTTACTATGCCACACAAACAATAAATGGCTGTGAAAGTGCGCGTGTACCTGTTGTGGTTACTGTTTATGCCCCACCCGCAATAACCATACCTCCTCAGGACGATACTGCCTGCGTAAATGGCACTGCAGATTTTTCAGTTTTAGTTACCGGGGGCAATCTGGGTTATCAATGGCAAAGCGATGATGGATCAGGATTTACAAACATAACCGACAACACAATATATAGCGGAACTAACACTTCAACATTAACGCTAGCAAATATTCCCGGCACTTATAATGGCTACCGTTACAGGTGCTTAGTTAACGGACTATGTTCTGCAGCAAGCCTTTCATCTCCACCAGCAACACTACAATTAACAGATCCTGCAAATATTACCAGTCAACCATCTAACACTATCATATGCGTGGGGTTAGATGATACATTAACCATAACATCATCTGGCCTTAAACTTAACTATCAATGGCAATATAAGACTCCGTCAGGATTTATCAATCTAACTAACAGTGCAACATACAGTGGTGTGACAACACCATCATTAATAATAACAGGCGCTACAGTTGCTAATGCCGGCGATTACCGTTGCATAGTTAATAACGAATGTTCACCACCCGACACTTCCGACATTGCCAATGTACGCATTTCAACTGCTGCAAATATCTGGAGGCAATCCTCCGATCAATACATATGCGAAGGCACACCGCTTGATCTAGACGTTCAGGTTTCGGGGCCTATATTATCTTTCCAATGGCAAATAAACGACGGTAGGGGCTGGAAAGATGTTATTAACACACCACCTTTCATCGGTGCTAAATCCAACTTATTACGCATAAGCTCGGTTGATGCTAGCCTTGATAGTGTAAAATTTCGTTGTATTGTTTTTGGTGAGTGCATCACAGTGTATAGCAATGAGATCAATATTCTATTATATGCGCAACCAAGAATCACAAAACAACCACTAGATGCAACAGTAATAAACAATACTCCTGCTACTTTCAGAATAACAACCACAGGAGTGGGCATTAAGTACAGATGGCTGGCAAGCTATACCGGTAATTCTTTTGCATTTATAAATGATAATAGCGTTTATTCAGGAACAAAGACCCCGCTACTAACTATTAATAATGCTACATACGCCCAGAATGGCATGCATTACCTATGTCTTGTAGAAGAGACGGGAGGATGCAATTATAGCGATACAACAAGCGATACAGTACAACTCTGGGTAAACCCACCAACAACTATTAAGCCTATAGAGATCGATAAAACATTTATAATATATCCTAACCCGGTTGAAAGTGGCACTGTACTAAATATTCAGTCAAATCTCTTTAATAAAGAGATGGACATCATTATGATTAACAGTATAGGCCAAAAGGTTATAAAGCACAGAGTAAAGTTTGATAATTATAATACCAGCATAACCCTACCCCATTTAGCAAAGGGAGTATATATTGTACAGTTTATAAATGAAGAGAATGAGATAATGCAGCTTACCAATCTGGTGATCCAATAATTTAAAGGTTTAAATAGTAGGGGCTAAGCAGCTTAGCAAATGCCTCCGTGTACTTACCAGGTTCTTCGTAAATACAAAGCGTTTCCTGTTGTTTGACAGAAAACTTTCTACTGCATATACTCACCACCCTATTCTTAGGTTTATAGGGTAAAGGCTGGATATCCAATTGTTTATTAATGCACCAACCATACTGCCGGAGCAGATCTTCCCATATATCATGTTCTGCTATAGGCAATAAGATAGAAGCGCTTCCCTTTGCCGAGAGCAATGAGCTTATTGTATCAAGAAGCTGTATGTAACTTAGTTCACTAGTATGTCGTGCCACATTTCTGGCGGCTACGAGGCTTTGCAAGCTGTTATTAAAAAATGGTGGATTGCATATAATGTAATCATATTGACCACCTTGTTCAAAGCTTTTTATATCAACTTCAATCACGCGTAATCTTTTAGCCCAGGGCGATGCAATGAAATTTTCTTTTGCCTGGTAGGCAGCATCACTGTTTATTTCTACAGCATCTATTATAATGTCACAATTTTTCTGTGCAAGCATTAATGATAATAGCCCTGTACCGGTACCAATATCTAAAACCCTTTTTGCTGTCAGGGGCACGTCGCTCCATGCGCCTTGTATACAGGCATCGGTTGATACCTTCATAGCGCATTTGTTTTGCTCTATCTTGAACTGTTTAAACTGAAAAAAACTATTCATTACCATGTAGCACGTGCTGTAGGACTCACGCTAAGATCTTCAAACTCTCCTTTCAAATACTTATAATATCCAGTAATCCCTATCATTGCCGCATTATCGGTACAATACTCAAACTTAGGTATATATACCTGCCAGCCAAGCCTTTCACCCGTTTCTATCATTGCAGCACGCAATCCGCTGTTAGCTGATACACCACCTGCTATACCTATATTGTCTATCTTCAGTTCCTTTGCTGCCTGTACAAGCTTTTTCATAAGCATACCTACAATAGTATGTTGAACTGAAGCACAGATATCTTTAAGATTGTTTTCTATAAAATTGGGATCGGCTTTTTTCTGGGCTTGCAAAAAATATAATACTGATGTTTTAATGCCACTAAAGCTGAAATCATAACCTTTCATCGCAGCCATAGGAAAGGAAAATTTCTCATGGTCTCCTTCCTTTGCAAGTTTATCAACCAATGGTCCCCCTGGGTATTGTAGCCCTAACATTTTAGCCACTTTGTCAAAAGCCTCACCGGCAGCATCATCTATTGTTTCTCCCAGCACCTCCATATCAAGATGGCTTTTGCATAGCACAATTTGTGTATGCCCGCCAGATACAGTTAAACATAAAAAAGGGAAAGAGGGTTTAGGCTCTTCTATAAAATGGGCTAGTACATGGGCCTGCATATGGTGTACGGCTATCAAGGGCACATTTAATGCCTGTGCATACCCTTTTGCGAAACAGGATCCAACAAGAAGCGACCCTATTAGTCCCGGTGCTTGAGTAAAAGCAACAGCATGTATATTTGCTTTATCTACATTAGCTTGTTTCAATGCTACATCCACTACCGGTACTATGTTCTGCATATGTGCCCGCGAAGCCAGTTCAGGCACTACACCACCATATTGCTCATGCACCTTTTGTGTAGCTATAAGATTGCTTAGAACTTTTCCATTCTGAATTACAGCAGCGCTGGTTTCATCGCATGAAGATTCAATAGCCAATATATTGTGAAGAGATTTCATGTAAGGATGCAAAATTCGGTAAAAACTCCTTACAATAGCAAAAACACCAATGCACGTGTATAAAATCAAAATCCCCAAACTTCTGTCCGACAGTGGTTGGGGAATTTCTTTTGCAATTGCTTGCATTAGTAATATATCAATTACTATGCCAAGCTGTCTGTACTATTATCCGGTTCAAGAGGTTCATTTTCGTTATTCACATTTCCTTCACTTTCTTGTCCTTGCATTTCATTCCATTCTATTATAAAATTATTTCGCCCCGTCCCGGTAAGTATAGTCAGATATTTTTGCTGCACCAGTTCAAGCATGGCAAGAAAGGTAAATATTGCATGTATTCTGTTCTCACAAGCCATAAATATAGTTTCAAACGCTACCCTGGTTTGTGTTTTCATATAATCCAGCAAATATGTACGTTGCCCTTCCATGCTATGTTTATACTTTACCACTACGTGTTGTGGTTTATGCATACGCTCCTGATAACGTTTCATTACCTTTTCAAACGATTGCATAAGCTTATACATAGTCACTGTTTGAATTTCAGTTCCCTCAGAATATTCTTCGCCTAATGCATCAAGTTCCTGCTTTATATTTCCACGTTTTTGCTGTAGTAAACGCTCTGCCTCCATAATAGACATTTGTTCCGATGCCTCTTTAAAGCGCTTATACTCTAATATTTTATCAACAAGCTCCTGGCGGGGGTCAATCTCGTTTCCCTGCGCATCCAGTTCACGTCTCGGCAAAAGCATTTTTGCCTTGATGCGCATTAAAGTTGAGATAAACAAAATGAATTCACTTGCCAACTCAATGTTAAGCGATTCCATTTCGTGTATATATATCAAAAAATCTTTTGTGATATTGTTTATGGGTATATTATAAATATCCAGTTCATCGCGTTCAATAAAAAACAGCAATAAATCAAATGGCCCCTCGAATTGAGGTAATTTAATTTGGTATGTAGACATCTAAAAACTAAAATATCACAGCTTCTGCTGCCATAATCAAAAATAATCTTTTAACCTCGGAAAGCAGACAATGCAAACATATTAAATACCGCAACATTTATCCCTTAGGCTTATACCGGGAAGCCTGCAAAAACTTTTGCGCATCCATATTGGCATTGATGAGTTCTTTCAAAGTAGTTTTAGGATAGGCTTCTAAATATGATTTGACAATTTGCAACCCTACCCAGGTACCAATATTTCCTGGGCTTTGCTGGGGCATACCCGTGCTCGATTGCGACTCTATAACATATCTCAAGACTTTTTGCTGGTTCCGTTCGTATAACAAGTTTTCTCTAATGAAAAAATTATATACCAAAGCTTCATTATCGTAGCACCATTTTAATTGATCTTCAGTATAACCCAACCTTAGAGCCTCCGGTAAGAATGGCAGTACTTTTTCTAAAAAATATGCTTCCTTACCTTTTTGTATCATCATATCCAGCAATGTACGGTCATCATTTATAAATGCATGATCAATTCTATATATGGCCTTCATTGCAGCTA
>JAEZIL010000075.1 GCA_023436685.1 Bacteroidota bacterium
CTTCATACCTATGCCTGTTAAATTTTACTATATGGCCTTTTATTCGTTACTTTAAAAAACTATACCATATCAAATTTCATTAAAATTGGTATACAATACAATAAACCCTACTATCAGCCGTTTATTCTAAAAATCCATTCTCTATTTATGAGCAAAACTTTACACACAAAACCATCCCAAACAAAAGCTACTAAAACAGCGTCAGAAGTGAAGCCTGAAAATAAAACCGAGCAGTTGATTGAGTTGATGCACGAAATGAAAGGTGCATGGAAAGACGCTTCCAACGACCTTTTACAACCCCGCGATGAAGCTGTAGCACAATTGCTAAAGAAGGTATTACACTAGGTCAATTACCGTTATCTCGGGTAGTATGCCTAACCTGCCCGGGTAGCCGAGGAAACCAAACCCCCGGTTTACATACAGATATTGCTTGCCTTCTCGGTATAAGCCAGCCCATTCTTTATAAACATATTGAGATGGGCTCCACTTAAAGCCGGGTATCTCTATGCCCATTTGCATACCATGTGTATGCCCGCTAAAGGTAAGTTGTACATTAGGATATTCAGGTCGTACCTGGGCATCCCAATGCGAGGGGTCGTGCGAAAGTAATATTTTAAATGGCACCTGCTTTTCTTCCAGCCCTTCATATGCCTTGTTCATATTTCCATACTTAGGAAAGCCTGCCTTTGCACCCCAATTCTCAATACCTAACAGGGCTATTTTGTCGCCATTCCTTTCCAGCACCACATGCTCATTCATCAACAAGCGCCAGCCCATTTTAGCATGGCTATCCTTTAGCCACTGCAAATTTTTCGCTTTATCTTCTATTGATGGCCAGGGTACATAATCGCCATAATCGTGATTGCCTAATGTAGAATATATACCCAAAGGGGCTTTAAGCTTTGAGAAGATGTTTATATATGGCTGTATCTCATCAGCTTTATTGTTTACCAGGTCGCCGGTAAATAATATCAAGTCCGGCCGTTCATCCATTACCATCTCCACACCATGCTCCACCGCTTTGCGATTATCAAAACTTCCAGAATGTATATCGGACAGCTGAACGATGCGCATACCTCTAAAAGCTTCGGGAAGGTCAGCAAGCTTTAGCTGTAACCTATGTACCCGATACCTGTACCTGTTAGTTATTCCATACAAAAAAGTACCAAGTATGCTTCCACCCAGAATTAATGCTAACCGTGATAAAAATACAGATCTGCTAATACCATTGCCAGGAGTAACCGTTGCAGCTGGCTGCAATTTATGTGCTATCCATACTACAAATCTTCTAACTTCATCGCCAAGCATTATCAAAAGTATCACCACCTTACCCAGCAGAAATCCGATAGTAAAAGCCACATAAATATTGCGTACCATGTGTGGAATACCGGCCCAGTTTATTTGCCTGAACAGTAGCATTCCTACCCAGGTAGCAACAGATAACAGCACATATAATATCAAAAAAAACTTTCTGCCACCTGGAGGCAATGTACGAAGAGCAGAACGCACTACTATATAGCTGTAATACTCTGACAGACCAATAATAAGGAGAAAGATCACTAGCCTAAGCAACATAAGACGCTTCAATTAAAATTTCAGGAAATTATCAATCTGTTGCTGAATAACTTTGGCAGTTGCAGGCTTTAGTACTTCACCATTATCACTTATTTCTTCATTGATACGGCTTATTGGTATTTTATCGTAAAACACATGCATTTTTAAATAGTGCAAAATATTGGTCATATGCTCCATACCACGCAGGTTTCCCGCCCTGCCATCAGCCACCCCAACCATCATAGCTTTTTTATGCCACCAGCACTTTTTAATATCTGAATTATCCAGCATGGTTTTCAATATACCCGGAAAACTTCCATTGTATTCAGGCATAACAAAAACAAATTTCTCAGAAGGGATCAGATAATTAGTTTCCAGATCATGCATATCTTGGCTCCGTTCCCAAACATTTTTATTTTCTAGCGATATTAGGTGAACATTGTCTGTTTCAGCAGCTATCAGATTGCGGTATACCTGCGCTACTTTAAGCGTCATGCTATCTTTTCGGTTAGTGCCGGATATTATTGTTATCATCAAAATTCCAGAAGTAATGCGCAAATGTACAGGCTTTTGCAACAGGCGGCATATAATCAATATCTAATACCCGATTGGCCCAAGCAAACACATATGCCAAAATAAGATGTTATTTACCCGTATATGACACTTTATGTTATCCACATCTCACTACATAAGCGTAAAAATGTCACGTTCAGACGTTAATTTTGTACATATCCCTATACCTGGTTTTAAATAAAAATAAATGACTTTCACTTTTTATGGCCATTCCTGTTTTTTAATAGAAACAGGCGGCAAAAAACTCTTATTCGATCCGTTCATTACCGGAAACCCCTTAGCTAAAGATGTAGATATCAATAGCATTCAGGCCGATTATATATTAGTTTCTCATGGTCATGGCGATCATGTAGGTGACCTTGTGAATATTGCAAAACGCACAGGCGCCACCATAATAGCAATAGCAGAGATAGCCTCCTGGGCTGAAAAGCAAGGTTGCGCTAAAACACACGGAATGAACTTTGGCCCTTACAGTTTTGAGTTCGGTGAAGTTCGTTTTGTCCCCGCAGGCCACAGTAGCAGTATGCCCGATGGTTCTTACGGAGGCAATCCGGGAGGTTTTATAGTAAAGAAT
>JAEZIL010000048.1 GCA_023436685.1 Bacteroidota bacterium
GTATTATTGCCTGATAATGAACGCCTTACTGCAGTTGGTAGTTTTATCCGGAAAACGTCTCTTGATGAATTGCCTCAGCTAATAAATGTTTTAAAAGGAGACATGAGCCTGATTGGTCCACGCCCTCTTTTGGTAGCTTACCTGCCTTTGTACAACGAAGAGCAAAAACGACGTCATCTGGTAAGGCCCGGAATTACAGGCTGGGCACAGGTAAACGGGCGCAATGCTATTAGCTGGCAAGAGAAATTTAAGTATGATGTATGGTATGTTGATAACCTAAGTTTCATGTTAGATTTAAGAATAATTTGGATAACTTTGCGAAAAGTTTTTAAAGGCAGTGATATAAATGCTTCAGACACAGTGACAATGGAAGCATTTAAGGGAAATTAAAGCGTTACACTGTTCTATAAAACCGTCCGTTTTTATGAACAAAACAATAATTTTTGGTGCAGGAGGGTTTGGAACAGAGGTCGCGATGCTCATTTACGATATCAATAAGTCTGATACAAACATTAAGTTTGATCTGATAGGCTTCATTGACGATAATAGTTCATTACAGGGTCAAAAATTAGCAGGGTTAGAAGTTATTGGCACATCAGATACTTTGTTGCAGTTTAGTGAAAATATTAATGTTGTAATTGCTGTAAACAAACCATCTGTAAGAAAGAAAATTGTTGATAAACTATCTCAAAACCCTAACATAATTTTCCCCAATATTATCCATCCTTCGTGTATTGACTACAGTAATACCCCTCAATCCGGAATTGGGAACATTTTGTTTTTGTTTGTTATTGTGTCATTTAATGTTAAGCTAGGTAATTTTAATATTTTTAATAGCTACACATCTTTAGGCCATGATGTGATAATGGACGATTATAATAGTTTTAACCCTCGAGTATCAATATCTGGCGGTGTAACCCTAGGCTCCCTGAATGAATTTGGATTAAATAGCTCTGTTGTGCAGTATAAAAAAATAGGGTCTAACAATATGATTGGAGCACACACTTTGATAATAAAAAATGTAAAATCTGATTGTTTTTATTTTGGTACACCAGGGCAAAAAGTGAATTTATAAAAAATCATATATATGAATTTGCAGGATTTTATAGCACACTTTGCTGAGCAATTTGACGAAACAGACCCCGCTACCATACAAGCGGATACAAAATTTAAAGATTTGGATGAATGGAGCTCTTTAACAGCTTTGACGATAATTGCGATGGTAGATAGCGAGTACGATTTGAAAATAACGGGTGAAGACATCCGTCAGTCAGAAACTGTTAGCGATTTATTCAATCGTCTCTCTACAAAATCAGTAAGTTAGCATGTCATTCCAAAATATACCTAATGTTAAGGTAGTAGGTATATCTTCTTGCGTACCTAAAGATATCCGTTTGGTTAGCGAGGAGTCTTGCTTAACCAATGAAGAAGCGTCGAAGCTATCTGAGAGTACAGGTATTTTTGAAAGAAGGATTGTTGGGTCAGACCTCTGTACAAGCGATTTATGCGTTGTGGCAGCAGAAAAGCTAATAGCTGAACTAGAATGGGACAAAAATGATATTGACATACTAATTTTTGTTACTCAAACCCCTGACTATATATTACCCGCTACATCACCCCTATTACAACATAGGCTTGGTCTTTCTACCGCTTGTTTTACACTGGATATATCTTTAGGGTGTTCCGGTTATGTATATGGGCTTTCAACAGTAGCATCTTTAATGTCTTTAGGCAACTTCAAAAAAGGTCTGCTATTGGTTGGCGATACTATTAGTAAGGTGTGCTCCGTAAACGATAAAAGTACCAGTCCACTTTTTGGCGATGCAGGTACTGCTACAGCCTTGGTGTACGATAAATCAGCAACACCAATATATGCAAATATGCGTTCCGATGGTAGTGGGTACAAGTCAATAATAATTAATGATGGTGGTTACAGAAACCCTGCTACTCCGGAATCGTTGATTAAAAAAAATATTGATGATCATATTGCAAGGAACAATACCCAGCTAATGTTAGACGGCATGGATGTTTTCTCGTTCGGCATTACGATGGCTCCTAAAGTTGTAAACGAGCTTCTAGAGAGTACTCAGCAAGCTATTGATAGTTACGATTATTTCATTTTTCATCAGGCTAATAAAATGATGAATGAAAAGATACGGAAGAAGTTGAAAATAGATCCTGAGAAAGTACCATATTCATTAGAGAAATTTGGTAATACTAGCTGTGCAACTATTCCTTTAACTATTACAACGTCATTAAGCGATATATTAAATACTGAAAACCGTAACTTAATACTTTGCGGTTTCGGGGTAGGGTTATCTTGGGGGGCAATAAGCTTATCTATGGGGCCAATATGCTTACCTAAACTAATTGAAATATGAGTTTGCTAAACGATAAAACTATTTTGGTTACTGGTGCTTCTTCGGGCATAGGTCAGGTGCTTGCTATTGGATTGTCGCTAGCAGGAGCAAACGTTATCATTCATGGTAGAAACGCCCACAAGATTGAACATACATTTTCTCTATTGCATGGAAATGGGCATGCAAGTGTGGTAGGCGACTTAACCTCGGTAGACGAATTAGGTAAAATTGTTTCAGAACTTCCTGCTTTGCATGGTGTTGTTTTTAATGCCGGTAAGGTTGAATATACCCCCGTGAAGTTTCTTAATACCGAAAAATATAATGATGTATTCGATGTTAATTTTCGATCGAATGTATTGCTAACCCAACTTTTGCTCAAAGGTAAGAAAGTTCAGAAGCAGGGTTCGCTTGTATATATAGCATCCATTTCATCTAAGCTAGGTGTGCCGGGTACTGCAATGTATGCTGCTTCTAAGGCTGCGTTGGTGGCTTTTGTAAAAGTTTTAGCATCTGAAGTAGCTCCTCAGGGTATAAGGGCAAATAGCATATGTCCAGGCATCATAAAAACCCCAATGACAGAAATTGCTGCAGTTGCAACATCTTCTGAGAATATGGATAATGCTGAAAAGGAATATCCTTTAGGATATGGGGCGCCGGATGATTTGAATGGAGTTGTACAATATC
>JAEZIL010000271.1 GCA_023436685.1 Bacteroidota bacterium
ATGCTAAAGTTGTAATAGATGGTATAGGATTTAATTTGGCCGATAAGATGGATATTGTTCAGAACGGGCCATTTGATATGGTCTTCACTGTTGAGGAAAACGAGTTTAACGGAATAGTAAAACTACAAGTAAAAGTGATCGATGTAAGGCCAACAGCTAACTAAAGATAAAAGGGTTTTTAGCTGTTAACTTAAATTCTTCCCATACTTCATTAACGATATCTGCTGCAGGTTTTATTGTGTTTATGATACTACTGATTTGTCCTATTTCTAATTCCCCCTCATTCAAATCACCTTCAAACATACCGCGCTTTGCTCGTGCTCTGCCAAGTATGTCCTGAAGTTCATCTATGCTAGCACACTTTTCTTCGGCTTCTAACACTTGTTTGTAAAACTGATTTTTTATTAAGCGTACAGGTGTAAGCTTTTTTAAGGCAAGCATAGTGTCGCCTTCGTTCGTGGCTATAATAGTTTCTTTAAAGGCGATGTGACTTGAGGCTTCCGGGCTGCATACAAATCGGCTACCTATTTGTACGCCCTCAGCTCCTAATGCCATAACCGCATACATTGCACGGCCTGTAGCAATGCCTCCTGCGGCTATTAGGGGAATAGTTATTGCCTGACGTACAGAGGGTATAAGGCAAAGAGTAGTGGTTTCTTCACGGCCATTATGACCACCAGCCTCAAAACCTTCAGCAACAATAGCATCGACACCAGCATCCTGACTTTTTTTTGCAAATTTTGCACTGGAAACAACATGAACTACAGTAATACCTTTTTCTTTAAAAGTACTAGTCCAGGTTTTGGGGTTGCCTGCCGAAGTAAATACTATTGGGACTTTTTCTTCGATAATAATTTGTACGTGCTTATCAATATCGGGATACAGTAAAGGTAAATTAACCGCAAACGGTTTAGTTGTTGCAGCTTTACATTTTTGTATATGCTCTTTTAGAACGTGAGGATACATGCTACCGGCCCCTATGATGCCTAACCCTCCAGCATTACTAACAGCCGAGGCTAACCGCCATCCCGAAGCCCAAATCATTCCGGCTTGTATTATAGGATATTCAATGTTGAATAATTGAGTAATGCGGTTATCTAATTTAGTTTCCGTTAGTATACTTTGAAAGAGCATATTGATATGAGGCTTAAATTTTCTTTTTGTAAAACAGTGTACTGCTGTTTTCGTTTACGAAGATTTTTTTGGCAATAGCTTGCAAGTAATCAACCGTTACCGATTGGTAATGCCCCCACTCATCATTGATCATTTTTGCATCACCCAGCAATTCATAAAATGCAAGATTGTTCGCCCGGGATAAGAGGTTCATATCTTCAAATGTTATCATTGCTTCTATTTTATTTTTCGCTTTCTGCAATTCATTTTCTGTAACACCATTTTCAAGCAATAAAATTATTTCGGCATTAATTGCTGCATCTGCTTCCTCAATAGTTTTACCTTCAACTATTTTGCCTTCAATTACTAATAGGCCAGGGTCTAAACTCCCTGTATGATAACAACTAATACTGCTGAATATTTGCTCTTCTTTAACTAATTTTTGATATAAGCGTGAGGAATACCCATTACCTAATATTTCAGTTATCAGGTCTGACGCATAATATGGCTGAGACAAACGTCCTGTTATGTGCCAGGCTTTATATATAGCATTTAACGGCACATCAGCTGTAACAGTTTTTGTACGGGCAACCGTTTGCTTAGGTTCTTCAGGCAGGTTCCGGTTATATTTATCACCAGCAGGTATAGGCTCAAACCATTTTTCGGCCATACTTCTTACCTCACTAACTGTTACATTGCCAGCTACGCATAGTATGGCATTAGCAGGATTATAGTGTTTAAAAAAGAAGGCTTTCACATCGCTAAGCTGCGCCTCCTCAATATGGCTAAGTTCTTTTCCAATGGTCATCCATTTATATGGGTGAGTGGTATACGCAAGTGCTCTAAGATGCTCCCAGGCATCACCATAAGGCTTGTTGATATAGTGTTCCTTAAATTCTTCACTTACAACCTTACGTTGCACATCCAGGCTTTTTTCGCTAAAGGCCAGCGACTTCATTCTGTCACTTTCCAGCCAAAAGGCTGTTTCCATATTTTGCCTGGGTAGCTGGATGTAGTAGTTGGTAATATCATTAGTTGTATAGGCATTATTTTCGCCTCCAGCCATTTGTAATGGTTCATCATATGAAGGGATATTTTCAGAACCGCCAAACATAAGATGTTCAAACAGGTGGGCAAAACCAGTTTTACTTTCATTCTCGTCACGTGCACCAACATCATATAGAACATTAACAGCAACCATCGGTGTCGTGCTATCATGGTGCACTAATACTCTTAATCCATTCTTAAGGGTAAATCTTTCAAACAATAACATGAAGTCAAAGATAGGCCTTGACTAAATAACTTAGTCACCCTCAATATCTTCCCATATAATTTGAGTCAGCCCTTTTCTTGCGGGGCCAGCACCAAAACCATGCGTGTGGGTAGCGGTGGCATTATGCTGCCCAACCA
>JAEZIL010000071.1 GCA_023436685.1 Bacteroidota bacterium
TCGTTCTGCCACTGGCTAAACTCAACAGGAAATATATCTCAACTACCGCACTCATAACAGGCTCCATAACCCCGGATCTTGAATGCTTTATCCGCTTGAAAGCGAAAAGTATTTATAGCCATACGCTATGGGGCATACTATACTTTGATATACCGATAGCCGTTGTGCTATATTTACTTTGGAAAAGTTTACTAAAGGGGGCATTGCTAAGCAACTTACCGGCATTCCTTCAAAAAAGATTTGATAAAACTAATACTTATAGAAACCGGATAGTAGTCATTATTTCCTTAACTATAGGTATTTTGTCGCACTTGCTTTGGGATTCATTTACACATGCCAATGGTTATTTTGTGAGGACTTTACCTGCACTAAGGCAAACATATTATGTAATATGGGATAGTATGCTTTATGGCTGGCTAAGAAATATAAGTGGTGTGCTAGGCATGTTGATTATAATTTTAGCAATTAGTCGTCAACCCACCATACATATTGTTAATGTTGGCAATAAATTATATTGGCCAATTGTAGCATTCTTTATTTTTGCTACTCTTGCTATTAGGTGTGTTGTACCACACCGGATTCTGAGTATTGGAGATTACTTTTCAACATTTGTGGCAGGGCTCATTATTGGTTTAATTATAGCGTCATTACTTTTTAGACAAAGAAATATATCACGACAATGAAAATAGCTGGAATTGCAATATGTACTATATTTTTGCTTGGCTGTGGCAGTGAGCCAGCAAAGAAAGCTGATAATAATATTGAAATACAACCAGTAGATACAATTTGCTACGCATTTACTAATACACGAGATACAGTGTTGTTGAATATTTTAGCAGTCGGTACTAGTATTAATGGCACATTGACCTATAATTATTACGAAAAGGACAAGAATACAGGAATTCTATCGGGTAAAATAATTGGTGATACTATGTTGGCAGATTATACTTATAATTCAGAAGGCACTACTTCTATTCGCGAATTGGTATTAGTGAAAAGGAATGACGGTACCCTTATGCAGGGATATGGCGAAATGGAAGAAAAAGGAAATATACAAAGCTTTAAAAACCGTAGATACTTGGTGTTTGATACTGTAAATCTTCTAAAGCCTGTTGATTGCTGGTAATCATGGCTCATTTACACTATCCATTGGTATTTCCTTTTTATTAAATAGTAATAAGCCAATCATCATTAATAGACTTGTTATTACTATGATAAATAACAGAATTCCTTCATTAAATGTTCCAAGACTTTTTTCTGCTGGTATACTATAAAAAAGTAAAACTGTAATCAACCCCCGTGGCATAAGAAACAGTTCGGGTAGTAGTTCTGTTTTAAGGATGAACTTTAAATAAATATACCTGACAAATAAAAGTATACCTACAATAACACTGCCAATTTCCCAAACCTCCGCACTTCTAAAGATATCCAAATCAATTGTGTAGCCGAATAGTATAAAGAAAAATGTCCGGATAAGAAAGGCTGTTTCCGCAGTAATAGTTTTTAAAAAATCTAATACTCCGCTAATGTTTTCTGTTTTTATCCAGCGCTTAAAAGTGCCGCGTATTACAAGCTGACTATTGTTTAATACTAAACCAAATACAAGCACTATTAATAATGATGGCAAGTGGAACGATTCGCCTAATGCATACACTAAAGAAAGTATAGCGAACATAAGGAAAAATCGCGTTTTTACGGTAGCGTTAGCCAGAATATATATCAAAAGCAGGGTGGCTATCAATGATATGACAACTGCAGAAAGTAAATTACCTGCAAATTGAAATACGGCACCAAAACTCAGTACATTTTTCATTAACATGTAGTTGAAGGCAAGGATGCCAAGTATGTCAGAAAAGGAAGACTCGTAAATGATAAACTCCTTTTTCATCTCGGGTAAATGGCTGGTGCTTGGTATTACAATAGAACTGCTGATGATACTTAATGGTATGGCATAAAGAAAGGCCCTGTCGAATGGAACGCCCAGCCATTGCATTATAACTACTCCTATAGCTACGGCAGATACGATAAAAATGACGAAGGCAGAAGAAAATGAATTGCGTATTAGGGGTATTTTGCTGCGGGTTAATTTAAGATCTAATGCAGCCTCTAAAACTATCATGATCAGCCCTATTGCGCCTAATATTTTTACAAGTTTCCCTACCGGAAAAAGATCGTATCCGTAATAAGCTGATGCATACTTAATACCCAGGCCTGTTGCTATTAGTAAGAGTACAGATGGTATATTAGTTCTCTTACTTAGCAGGTTAAATAAATAACTTAGAATTACAATGGAGCTTAAAAGAATTATTATAGTATGTGTAGTCATTTTATTATAGCCTGTTTCTTATTTTCCAGCAAACTAGTAGAATGCATCTTCAAAATGTAAAATTTCTTTTACAGTATTATCCTTCATTAAAATACTTATTATATCGAACTGTACCTTTTTGTACTGGGAATAAACCTCGATAAACTCCGTAGCAGCTTCTTTCAAAAAACCTATTTTTTTAGCATTCACAGCATCTTCTGGGAAGCCATACATATTGTTGGCACGCGTTTTTACTTCAACGAACACTAGAAGGCCATCGCGCTCAGCAATAAGATCAACTTCTTTTTTGCCATAGCACCAATTAGTATATAAAACATTATAACCCTTTTTTAATAAAAAGTTTTGTGCTAATTGTTCGCCTTTTATCCCAGTTTCGTTATGTTTGGCCATCTAAAAAAATAAAAATGAGAGAATTGATAGCTGATTTCCCTATGCAGTTGGAAGAAGCTTTGATCATTGGACAAAATTATAAGTTCATAGCAGCAAAAAAAGAGTTTAAGAATGTTGTGCTGACCGGCTTGGGAGGCAGTGGTATAGGCGGTTCTATTATTCAAAACTATGTATTCGATAAACTTGCTATTCCATTCCTTGTAAATAAGGATTATTTTCTACCGTCATTTGTTAATAAAGATACACTGGTTTTGGTTTCGTCTTATTCGGGTAATACAGAAGAAACAATAGCAGCAATGCAGCAGGCTATAAAAGCTAAGGCTACAATTGTTTGTATTACCTCAGGGGGTAAGATTGCTGAAATAGCAAAAAGAAAAAATATAGACTGTATACTGTTACCTGCCGGAATGCCGCCACGGGCATGTGTTGGTTATTCAATGACACAGGTGTTATACACTCTTTCTTATTTCAGCTTAATAAAAGATGATTTCACTAAAAATTTTAAGGCAGCTATAAAACAACTAAAAGCTGAGACGAAAGATATTCAGAAGAAAGCTAAAAAGGTAGCTCTAAAACTAAATGGTAAAATGCCAATCATTTACGCATCGGCCGACTATGAAGGTATAGCTGTACGTTTCCGGCAACAACTGAATGAGAACAGCAAAATGTTGTGCTGGCACCATGTGATACCTGAAATGAATCATAATGAGCTTGTAGGATGGCGCGACAAAGATACTCATAATGCAGTGGTGATATTGAGAAATGAAGATGACTATGAAAGAGTGCAAACGCGCATAGAGATCAATAAAAAAATCATCAAAAAATACACACCAAATATCATCGAGATATATTCGCAAGGCAAAAGCTATTGGGAGCGCATATTTTATTTCATACACCTTACCGATTGGGTATCAGTTGACCTGGCCGATATGCGCAATCAGAATGCTACGGAGGTGAAGGTTATCGATTTTCTGAAGGGAGAACTTTCTAAAAAATAACATTCAAATACATTATCGCAAAGCCACTCGTATTGAGTGGCTTCTTTTTTTTGAATAAATATTATGAAATCGTTTTTTAGGAAAAGTATTTTTTATACCTTTGCCGCCCTGGCAAGTCTTATACGGCCAGCTCCTACTGAATCCCCCAGGACAGGAATGTAGCAAGGGTAGGTGGTTGTAGCGGCGCGATGTAAGTAACTTGCCAGTTTTTTTATTCCTTTCGTCAAGAGAATTTTCCACATACTGGCTAACACCTCAGTTTATTCATTTATTTTTGCCGCCAAGTAATCAAACTATATGAAGTTTTTTATCGATACAGCCAACCTGGCTCAAATAAAAGAAGCACATGATCTGGGCATTCTTGATGGTGTTACTACCAATCCATCATTGATGGCCAAAGAGGGTATAAAGGGTGAGGCTGCTATTGCAGAGCATTATAAAGCCATATGCGAAATGGTAGATGGCCCCGTGAGTGCTGAAGTGCTAAGTACTAATTTTGATGATATTATAGCAGAAGGTAAAAAACTGGCTGCTATTCACAAGAACATCGTAGTGAAAGTGCCAATGATAAAAGATGGTATCAAAGCTATTAAATGGTTTACTGATAACGATATACAAACTAACTGTACCCTGGTATTCTCGGCAGGCCAGGCTATTTTAGCGGCAAAAGCTGGTGCTACTTTTGTGTCTCCATTTATTGGCCGTATTGACGATAGCAGCTGGGATGGGGTACAATTGATAGAGCAAATAGTAGGCATTTATAACTCTCAAGGCTATATGACTGAAGTATTAGCGGCATCTATCCGCAATCCGTTGCATATTGTACGTTGTGCCGAAGCGGGCGCTGATGTATGCACTTGCCCATTGCCTTCTATCCTTGGCCTGTTGAAACACCCGTTAACGGATCTTGGCCTGGAGCAATTCCTGAAAGATGCTAAATCGATGCAATAATTTTTACATTCCTTATATTGAAAAAGCCGGAACATTTGTTCCGGCTTTTTGTTTTGATATCGTTTATATTACAGGATAGTCTTCAATACATCATCCAGTATGTCTAAGGCTTCTTCTTTGCTATTACCTTCTGCATATACGCGCAGCAATGGTTCTGTGCCCGATGCACGCAGCAGTATCCAGCCACCATTGTCAAGGTGATATTTAACACCGTCAATAGTCTCTATACGGTTAAAAGCATACTTGCCAAACTTAGCATACTTATTATCAT
>JAEZIL010000155.1 GCA_023436685.1 Bacteroidota bacterium
GAACTACATGGTATTTTATAGATGCAGCTGAAAGAAACCTGGAGGCTATCCGCAATATTTTTCCCAACATCAGCAGCAAACTGGTGATAGCAGAACCTGTGGAACCAATATTTGAGCAAAGCAAATAGTTACACTACTTGCTTATATATATCCATCATGTTTTTGGCTACAAGGCTGCCCTTAAAAAGCTGTGCGTGTTTGTAGCCCTTTTCTATCATACTATTGCGTAGGTACCCGTCGCTGGCAATATTGTATAATGCATCGGCAATTTCCTTCTCACTCATAGGGTCTACTAATATAGCGGCATCGCCACCCGTTTCAGGCAGGCAAGATGTTTTGGATGTAATAACCGGGCTGCCACTCCATAGCGCTTCTACCACGGGTATGCCAAATCCTTCGAATATGGATGGATAAAGTGTACCCAGCGACTGCTGGTATATTGCCGGAAAATCTTTCGATGATTTATAGTCGGGATCGTTGTTTATGTTTTCGTCATCCTCAAAAAAATGAACGGTATCGTGTAATCCGTTTTGCTGTACATAGGCACGCACTTTTGCTTCATAAGCGCCACCCTTGCCTATTACATACAGGGGCACATCCATTTTGCCTTTCAGCATATTGAATGCCTTACAGGTTGTTAGCAGGTTTTTGCGTTCTATAATAGACCCTACACTCAGGAAGAACCTATCGGGTAAGTTGTATTTTTGCTTTATTCGCTTCAGTTCTGCATCACTTACCTTCTGCTCATATATAGGGTCGCAGCTCTGGTACCACACTACTATTTTTTCTTCGGGTACTTTGTATATATCTATCAGGTCGCGTTTGGTTTGCTCGCTTACGGCTATGATCTTGTCGGCATGTGTGCAAGAGTATTTAAATTTCTTGCGGTAGATGGCCACATCCGGCGCTTTGTAATGCGACGGATACCGTTCGAAAATAAGATCATGTATGGTAACTACTGTTTTGATGCCGGTGTTTTGTATGCCTACTGGTATCTCATGGCTCCAGCCATGGTATAGGTCTATGTTCAGTTTTATTAAGTCGCTCTTTACCCAGTTGCTGCGCCATAGTGCGCTAAAAATGCTTGCTACGCCTTTAGGAAATACAGGATGTACAAATGGCCAGCGGCTGGTGTCGAATAAGCTTGTTTTCTTTGGCGCCATGAGGTAATACTCATGTTCCGGAAATTCCTGTACCAGTTCCCTTATCAGTGTACGGCAGCCATGTCCTAGTCCTGTAGGGTTTTCAAACGCCCTTTTTGCATCGAAGGCAATACGCATAGGTGGCAAAGGTAAAGGTTATGATTGAGTTGTATGGCGCATAGCTGCTTTCTGCGCAGGCGTAGGTTTCTGCACCCAGGAGTTGTCGTAGGCAAGGAACACGCCCGATGATAAAAGTGCAGCTACATCCGTTTTGCCATCCATATATCTTGCCAGTGCTTTAAAAGCTGCAGGCTTCTCTTTTTGCAATATCAGCAAGCTGGCGTTAGCACCTGCTTTTACAGCTATAGGTACACCACCGCCCAACTCGGCCCAGTGGCCGCCCAACAACAAGTTTTTTACCGGTGTGCGGTAGTGCGCTATTTTGTTTTGCATATTAGCACGGCCGGGTTTTGCGCCCATCATGGTGCCGTTGCGGTTGCCTGTATAGCGCCAGTGTGTTACAGGGGTGGCTACATCGTAAAACAAAATATGGTTGCGCAAGCTGGGCGCTATAGCGCGTTCAACACGCTCTATGATGGCCTCGGCAATATTATGCTTTAAGTTTCTGTATGCTTCGTTGCGTACATAGTTTCCTTCCTCATCCTGTTCAGTCTTCCACTGCTGTTGCTGGCTCATAAGCGCAGGCATAAATAGCGTAAGTGTGCCCTTGCCTTCCGGTGCAAGTGAAGGATCGCGCAGCGATGGAGCTAATACGCTTATCTCGCTGGTATTAGGATCGCCATTGGTATGTGCTTCCTTAGGCACATCTTCACTTGCAATGTGTATCAGCTCTTCGCCAAAGCCCAACTGCTGTGTAGGGCAATCGAGCGCTATAGATACCGTTACCGATGAACTGTATAATTCTGCATCTTTCAGTTTATTCTTCAGTTTGGCAGGTATGGCATGCTGCGGCAGCATCTTTTCGTACAGTGTTTCTACATCGCATGCTGCTACTACATACTTGCTATTTATTGTATGTTCTTGCTCACGGTGTTCAAATACCACACCTTTTGCTATGCTGTTTTCAACCAGTACTTGCTTCACCTTGCTTTTATAAAATATATCGCAGCTATGGTACTTGGCTACATGCTCCAGCCATTCAGGTATTACTTGTCCGCCACCTTTCGGCGGACTTTGATAGTCGCCATAATAGGCCCAACCAATAGGTACCAGGCACGACAGAAGGTCGGACGATGAAGTGAATACTTTTTGCAGCTTAGGATCTTTAAAGAAACTATCCAGCCCTTTCTTCATTCCCTGCTCGCCCGTATAGCGTATATACGGGATAAAGGGCATGGCAAACTGCAGCAGGTTTAGCTTATTGGCCATACGCTCTGGGAGGCTCATGGTTTCTTCGCTACGGAATATTTTACTGAAAGTATTGAATGAGCCGCCTAGCTTTTTTGCAGCTTTGAAGAAGCGTTCTATGCCCGCACGCTCGTGCGGAAATTCATTTATCCATTGTTGCTTTAGTTCATCGGGGTTGTTGGTAAGCAGGTAGTCGAAACTATCACCTTTATATCTTCTTATTCTTTTTTGTGCCACTGGCCATGGGTGGTCGCTACCCAGTACATCAAATATACGTGTGGCCATACCGCCGGGCAGGCACTGGTTCAGCCAATGTATAGCGGTATCGAAACGGAAATCTTTACGGCGAAAGCCTGCAAGGTACCCGCCGGGATGAGGTTCTTTCTCCAAAACACATACCGAAAAGCTCGCCTTGCCTAGCAATGCAGCGGTGGTAAGCCCACCCACACCTGCGCCAATTACAGCTATATCGTAGTATTGTTTTGGCTGCACCTGCTGCATAAATATTATTGAAGGTTTTTCTGGCGTAAAAGATACTTGCCTAATACGTCAAACTCCATATTCACTACAGTACCTTTTTCTATCTGGCTGAAATTGGTATGCTCGTATGTGTAAGGTATAATGGTAACCGTAAGCTCGTTAGCAGTTACATTAAAAACAGTAAGGCTTACACCATTTATACAGGCCGATCCTTTTTCTATTACCAGTGCAGCAAACTCATCAGGAAACTGAAAACGAAATAGCCAGCTGCCTTCCAGCGTTTCTTTAGCCGTGCAAATAGCAGTAGTATCTACATGGCCCTGTACAAAATGGCCATCAAGCCTGTCGCCCACGCGCAGTGAACGTTCCAGGTTCACCCTGTCACCTTTCTGCCATTTGCCCACATTAGTTTTAGCTAGTGTTTCAGCTACTGCGGTCACTTTATACTTATTACCTTCTATAGCTACTACGGTAAGGCAAACACCATTGTGTGCTACCGATTGGTCTATTTTTAACTCATGCGTTATGCTGCTTTCTACCCATATATCGGCATTGCTGCCGTTAAAGCTAATAGCTGTTACCGTTCCGGTAGTTTCTACTATTCCTGTAAACATTTGAGCAAAACTATTGTTTTATAGCCGTACCTATATGGTAGCTGATACCTGTATCGCTAAGTACGGTAAAATTGATTCGGATGGTACTATCGTTATCCTTATCGCGTGTTAAGAAGCCACTTAGGGTGTCTACCTCGCGGCAAAGCAACTGCCCACTCATTTTTACTGAATCCAGGTAAATAGTAGTATCGGCCGAGGCACGGAAAAATCTGTCGGCAGTAAAGGCAAGCGGGCTATTGCTATTGCAAAAGCCTGTAATGGTAAGCCGTGTATAATCCTGTGCTTCTATATTTAACGTAATTGTACGCAAGCCTGTAAATATGTAATTCACATCAAACATGGAATCGGCCAGCAGAAATGTTCCTTTAAAGAGTTCGGTAGGGTAGAAGCAAATACTGTTATCGGGCTGGCCGGGAAACCCCCAGTTATAGTTCACAGCTAAAGGGTCATTGCAATATGTACTATTAGTAAGCCGTTCATCATAATTTCCTACCTTGTCTTCTGCTTTTTTGCATGAAGCAAAGGTTATTATCATCAAAATCACCGGTAGCAAACGATACATAATACGAGGCTTATCTTC
>JAEZIL010000165.1 GCA_023436685.1 Bacteroidota bacterium
ATACACACCTATTACCAGCAGTTTGGTAAAGATTTCATGCTGATAGACACGGCCGGCATCCGCAAGAAGAAAAACGTGCATGAAAACCTTGAATTCTACTCGGTTATTCGTGCCATACGTGCTATGGACGAAGCCGACGTATGCCTGCTACTTATAGACGCATCGGTAGGTATTACAGCGCAGGATGTAAGCATTTTTAGCCTGGCAGCACGCAAGGGCAAAGGGATTGTAGTATTGGTAAATAAATGGGACCTAGTACAGAATAAGGAAACCAATACTGCACGCGATTACGAAAAAGCATTAAAACAAAAACTGGCTCCATTTACTGATGTACCAGTTATATTTATATCAGCCGAAGAAAAAACCCGCATTTTTCAAGCTATGGAAAAAGCGCTGGAAGTATATGATAATCGCAGGAGGCGCATACGCACCTCGGTATTAAACGAGGTTATGCTAAAGGAGATACACCGCTTTGCACCACCAATGACGAGAGGGCACGCTGTAAAGATAAAATTTGTAAACCAGGTACCCACCGTGGTGCCATCATTTGCTTTTTTTGCTAACCACCCTGATGCAATAAAAGGACCTTATAAAAATTTCCTTGAAAATAAGATACGTAGTCATTTCAACTTTACAGGAGTACCTGTCCGCATATTCCTCCGCAAAAAATAGTTGAGCGTTAATATAAATTGAATTAGAGTGAAGACAAAAAAACTTACCAGAGATAAAGTGAACATCATAACCTTGGGTTGCTCCAAGAATATGGTGGATAGTGAAGTATTGAGCGGTCAGTTGAATGCCAATGGCATAAAAGTTGCCCACGAAAGCGGCAAACTTGACCACAACATTGTAGTTGTGAATACCTGTGGTTTTATTGATAAAGCAAAAGAGGAAAGCGTTAATACCATACTAGAGCAGGTAGAATTGAAACGCGAAGGAAAACTGGATAAAGTATATATTACAGGTTGCCTGAGCGAGCGCTACCGGCACGACCTGATGAACGAAATACCAGAGGTAGATGCATGGTTTGGAACGATGGAGCTGCCTTTGATCCTGAAGCAATTCAATGCCGACTATAAGCAGGAATTAGTAGGCGAGCGCTTGCTGGCTACACCTAAGCATTATGCATACCTGAAGATATCGGAAGGATGCAACCGTACCTGCTCGTTTTGCGCTATACCGCTAATGCGTGGCAGCCACGTATCGAAAACAATAGAAGAAGTAGTAGCTGAAGCTAAAAAGCTGGTGAGCATGGGCGTAAAAGAAGTAATGCTTATAGCCCAGGAACTTACCTACTACGGCCTAGACATATACAAGAAACGCGCACTAAGCGAACTGTTGAAACACCTGTCGGACGTACCGGGACTACATTGGATACGCCTGCATTATGCCTACCCCACCAAATTTCCGCTGGATATACTGGATGTAATGCGTGAGCGGGAAAACATCTGCAACTACCTGGATATGCCACTTCAGCATATATCTAACAACATGCTGAAAGCAATGAAGCGCCAGATGGAGACGCAGGAAATATATGACCTTGTTGCTACTATACGCGACAAAGTGCCCGGTATATGCCTGCGCAGTACCCTGATAGCCGGCTTCCCCGGCGAAACACGTGATGACGTAGATCAGTTGAAACAATTCCTGGAAGATGTACGCCTGGACCGTGTAGGCATTTTTACCTATTCACACGAAGAGAACACATCGGCATATGAGCTGCAAGACAATATACCTGCTGAGGAAAAAGAAGCTCGTGCACAGGAAATAATGGAAGTACAGCAGGAAATATCGTACGAGAAGAACCAGGAAAAAATTGGAAAAGAATATAAAGTGATTGTTGACAAACTGGAAGCCGGCCGCTACCTGGCGCGTACAGAATTTGACAGCGTGGAAGTAGATAATGAGGTAATCATTACTACCGACAAGAAACTACCCATCGGCGATTTTGTGAATGTACGCATCACCAAAGCTTACGATTACGATCTTGAAGGTGAGCTTATATAGCTCACCTTCGTTCTTTATTCCTTAATAAGTTTGTGTTGCGTTGAGCTGCCATCTGCAGTAGTTAGAATTACTGTGTAATAACCACTACTGAAAGAAGACATATTCAATTGAACTTCCCTTGATCCATTTAAAGCCTGCCTAAGTACTACTCTGCCGGTTATATCAGCAATTGAAATAGTTTGAATACCCGTTGCAGTTGTAATGTTTAACACATCATATGCGGGATTAGGGAAAATTTTAATTCCGGTATTGGTAACAATATGACTAACGTTATCGGGTGTTAGTCTGATGCTGATGCAATCTGTTGTATCAATACAACCGTTTTGATCTACTATGCAGTAGTAATCTCCATCGTGGGTTACATCATAGTATACTTTTGATGACACAACGGTATCAGCAATACAATCCATCCAGGTATATTCAGCCGGTATAGTAATGCCTTTAACTCTCAAATACTTATTAATTGGGTCAAATTGCAAGGTATCGTTTATATCAACGGATATAACTCTTACCGTATTTGTAACCTTCTTCCCTTCATCATCTGTAACTATAACACTATAATTACCCGGCGCTAAATTTTCAATGAGTCCGTCATCCATCCAAGTAAAGTTTGTGCTTAAATCCGTCCATTGATATTGATAGGGTTGAATTCCACCCCATGCAGATGCAAAAACTTTACCGTTATTACCTTTACAAGTATAACTTGCATACGAATTTGAATTTAAAATCATCATAGGATTCCGTTCACCTATATGTGATGAAAAATCGCCGCCTGCTATGATCTTGCCATTAAACGCGACCATCTTATTTACTATACTATCAGCTATAAACCAGTTTTCAAACGATTGATCGTAAACAGAAATGCTATTTTTAACAGGAGGTGTAATGAATCTGCGTGATTTAAAATCTCCCCCGGTTATAAACGAATTATTCACAGCGGATATAGCATTCAATGACCATTGGCCAGAGTAATTTAACCCCTGCATATTCATTACAGAATCCCATGTATTAGCTGAAAGTTTTACCAGTAATGTGCTATCAGTGCCTGATGTGAATTTGCACGCTGCGTAAACATCACCCTGAAACGACTCAAAATCGTTCACTTCGTTTACTATAGGGTTATTAAATGCGATAAAACCCGATAAGCTATTCCATTTGATTGCATTAACATTATTGCCATTGTAATTGAAATTACCACCCAGGAATAAGTCCGTACCAATAACTTCAGCAGTATTGACTACACCAGCTAAACCGGGTATGGCAACCCAATCAGTACTGTTCCATTTAGCAAAGTTTGCTGCAGAACCATCTGAACAAATAGTAAAATTGCCTGTTGCATACAAATTACCATCAAACTCAATCAATTCTTTTATGTCACCATGCAGGCAACCTGCAGAGGCCCATACAGAGCCATCCCACTTAGCTATACCACTTGCAGGTATTGAACCCGCAAGCGTGAAATTACCCGCTGCATAAACCTCATTATTAAAAGTAGAAATAGCTGTTACCGTACCATTTACACCTACACCTAATGTGTTCCATATATAACCTGCAGATGATGGTGTAACATAAGCAATATGGCCAGCAGCAAGCGTACCTCCAACCACATTAAAATCACCTCCTACATATAACGTATTATTAGCATCATCTACAAATAACTCCTTAACCGAACCATTTGTTCCACCATCTACAGAAGATAATGTGCACATAGGCCCATACATTGGTTGTATCCAGGCCAATTCATCTTTTGTGAAACCATATTCATTTGTCCAATCTTCCAGCTCCTTGTAATTCATATCGCGCACATAGGACAGGTTGCTTTTTGAGGATATCATGCGTGAAACATCTTCATAACCTGTAGCTTTTACTAAATAGCCAACAGCACAAAAGTTATCGAACTTATCGATAAATATGGGTGTTTTGTAACTGTATTCTGTATTCTGAGGGAACCGTCCAGCCAGCCAATATTGATGAAGATGATCCAGAGCTATACTCCTATTTGCTTTTTGTGACGCAGATAAACCTGAGATGTTCTTAGAACGCAATTTACTTTCCACCAAAGACAAATGGAGCTGTATCCATTCCTGGGCAGTTCGCGGTTCTTCTTTGGGTAAATCAAGGTTAGTTATATCATTTTCCCGCCATAGCTTGTTTACATTACAAAGCTCGTTATATACCGATGCGGATACATTATAATAGCAAGCCAAAGCTATTATAAGGGGTAAAAGGTATTTCATAGGTCTGGCTTTAATATATAGACCTGAAAATAATAAAATATGTTGGGTTAATGTTACTTAGTTAATACTAACCTGAACGACTTACCCCAAGCCCCTTTACCTTCGGGTGAAGTGAGTGTGATATTATCGAAATAAACAGTATCACCGCTTTTTGAACGGTCTCTTATGTTATTTAGCAAAAAAGCAGATAATGTATCTCCATAGCAGTATTCACCAAGATTATCAGTAATAATAATCGGATTACCTACAGAATCTTCGTAAAGATTACGCTCGCCGTATGTAAACATAAAACCAGTTACATTGTACGCCTTTCCTAAAGAGTCTCTTCCCTTAAGCCCTTTTGCTAATAAGGAGTCAAATATCTGTTCGGCAATTTTGCCGTCGTTGATATTTGAGTAGCCTAAATATACCGGTATGGGTACCACTTTAGGTTTAGCAGGCTTTTCATTTTTTTTATCCTGTGCCCATACCGTTGCCGTCACTATACTCAATAGTACAAACACGAAATATCTGGTTGGTTTGTTCATTAGCTTAAAGTTATAACAAACTCAGGCTTTCTTCAAGTGCTTTAATCTTAGCTAAAGCATCGGTTTGTTTCTTGCGCTCTACATCTATTACTTCCGGCTTTGCATTTTGCACAAACCGTTCATTACCTAGCTTCTTTTCAATGCTTGCCAAAAACCCTTTAAGATAATCCAGGTCTTTCTGCATCTGCTCTTTTTGTGCAGCACTATCCACATTTGCGTTAGCACCTTCTACATATATTTTATCGGTTTGTACCACTATTGAAATGCTACCTGTCTGTGCTTCTTTAGTAAAGCTGATTTCCTCTGCATTTACCTGGCGTTTCAGGATAGGTAATACTTTATTGTAGAAACCTTCATTTGTAGTGTCTATCCAAAGCCTGATAGTATCCTTAGGTTTCATTTGATTTTTGTTACGCGTATCGCGCACAGATGTAATAACATCCTGTAACAGAGCGCCATCTTTTAGTATTGCTGCATTAGCGGTACCGGCAGTAGGGAGCTGCTTTAGTATCAGGTCATCACCCTCGGCACGTATACGCAACTGGTGGTATATTTCTTCTGTTACAAACGGCATATACGGATGCAATAACTGCAGCAGGCGCTCGTAGATATTCAGCGTACGCTCAAATACAGCTTTGGAAATTGATTGATCCTGTGCAGGCTTAACCCATTCCAGATACCAGGAGCAAAAATCATCCCATATTAGTGAATATATTGTTTTCAAAGCTTCGCTAAGGCGGAAATCTTTCATCATATCATCAATATCGGCAGAAACAGAAGTCAAGCGTTGTTCCATCCAATCGATCGCAAACTCAACATTAGTGTCTTGAGCATCGGCAACCTTGCCCTCCCACATTTTTATTAGCTTCAGGGCATTCCACATCTTATTGCTAAAGTTTCGCCCTTGGTCTAGTGTTGCTTCATCAAACAGTATATCATTGCCGGCAGGCGACGATATCATAATACCAAAACGTACCGCATCAGCGCCATAATCTTCTATCAACTTCAGCAAATCGGGCGAATTGCCTAAAGATTTACTCATCTTACGCCCCTGTTTGTCGCGCACTATACCTGTGAAATATACCCTATCAAAAGGCTTCTGTCCCAAGAATTCGTAGCCTGCCATAGCCATGCGTGCTACCCAAAAGAATATGATCTCTGGTGCGGTTACCAGTGTATTGGTTGGATAGTAATATTTCAATTCAGGATTGTCAGGATTTTCGTTCCATCCAAATACCTGCATTGGCCATAACCAGCTGCTAAACCAAGTATCCAGCACATCATCTTCCTGCCTCAACTCAGGCTTTTGAGCCGCCAAGCCAGGATTAGCTTTACGATATTGCTCGTGTGCTTCTTCTGCTGTTTGAGCTACATATATTTTGCCTTCTGCATCGTACCAAGCAGGTATGCGCTGCCCCCACCAAAGCTGGCGGCTGATACACCAGTCTTTAATATTTTCCATCCAGTGCCTGTACAGGTTTTTGAATTTAGCCGGATGGAATTCGATATTATCATTTAATACATTCTCCAGGGCGGGCTTTGCCATTTCAGTCATCTTGCACCACCATTGCATAGAAAGGCGTGGCTCAATAACAGCATCTGTTCGTTCTGAAAAACCAACCTGGTTGCTGTAATCTTCCTGCTTTACGAAATTGCCACTCTCTTTCAGATCCTCAACTATTTTCTTACGCACAGCAAAACGGTCTTCACCAATATACATGCCGGCAGCCTCACTTAGCGTACCATCTTCATTTAATGTATCAATAACCGGCAGATTGTGTTTTATACCCAGGTTATAATCGTTGATATCATGTGCGGGTGTAACCTTCAGGGCACCAGTACCAAATTCTTTATCAATATATTCATCAAAAATGATAGGTACACGCCTGTTGATAAGGGGAACAAAGCAGTAT
>JAEZIL010000170.1 GCA_023436685.1 Bacteroidota bacterium
GCCTAATGTTGTAGAAAAGAAAATGATGGGCGGATTGTGCTTTATGTACAACGACAAAATGTGCGTGGGCATTATGAAAGACGACCTGATGGTACGTATAGACCCAAACATTTATGAGAAAGCGTTAGAAAAAAGGGGATGCAGGCAAATGGACTTTACAGGTAAAGTACTGAAGGGATTCGTGCTGGTAGACGAAACAGGCATGAACAGCAAGAAAGATTTTGACTATTGGATAAACCTTGCACTCGAATTTAATCCCAAGGCTAAATCGTCTAAAAAGAAATAAGCCTTTAAGGCATAGTCTTTTTGTCAACACATATAAAGCACCGCTATGAAACGTTTAAACGATCCCAAACTGAAAAAAGGAGCACAACCCCCTTTACCCGATAAACTGGTACGCGAGAAGAAAACAGGTACAAAAACTGATAATAAACCTGTTCAACCTAAGCCAGACAAAAAAAGGGATGCAGATATGCAGGAATAATGTTAGTAATTTCAGGAAATGAAAAACCTGCGCAACTTCGCTATCAGTTTGGGTGCAATATTATTTTGCATATTATTCAGCCTGCTCATTGCGTCTTTCAACCCACCTAAAATTGTTGTTATAACATGCACAATTATCAGCGGCATAGTTGCTATTGGCGGGTTAGTGTTTATGTTTATTAGCATTACTAAGATGCTAAAAAGCGACAGGCAACAATAGATACTTAGTGTAATGTACTTACGCGCTAGTTATTTCTTTTATTTTTCTTCCAGATCTTCTCAGCAATTTTCATAACCATTTCACCAGTAACAGGATCTTCAACGAAAATCGTATCGTTTTTATTGACGTTCTTGTATTCTACAACATCTTCAACAATTATTTGTATTGGCGTAGCTTCACGTAGTTCTCCATCACAATCTATTACTTTAATATCTTCAAACCTAAGTTCGTCACCATTCTTAAGACTGTAAAAGAAGTCATTTGTCACTTGATCAATAACTGTCCCTAAAGCTTTCCTCTTAAAAATTTCCCTACCTCGCCTGAACACAACTACGGAATAACTGCTAACAGGATATCTCTTATCGTAGTGGCTATCTCCTCCTACAGCTATGCCCAACTGTGTTATTATTGCCAAATGACTCATTTTCCCCTTTGCTTTTCCTGCAAATAGTGAAGGATATATCGGCATTCTCATTACTCGAAAATCCCTTGTAGCTATGTCTTCAAAAGTATTGCCCACTCGCTTTTTAATGGAGATTATAGCTCTCCCCTCAGCCTTAGGGTGATGTATATAACGCCCTTCTCCACGGTACAGATCTCGTTCGATAAAACCATTGTCAGTAGTTAATAGAATATCCCTTGAAGGTATTCCTTCAACCACAACAGTTAAATAATTGTCTACACATAGCCTTAAAATATTCTCTCTACCATTTTCAATTGCAACAACTTGACATAAACTGATTTTTACGACCAAAGAAAATAGAATAGTTAAACCGTAAAACTTCATTTACGAAAGATAGAGATATTTTATAAAGCACAAAAGCTGCTCTATGAGCAGCTTATTATCTGGTAGCCTCGTCAAGAATCGAACTTGAATCTGGAGCTTCGGAAACTCTTATACTATCCATTGTACTACGAGGCCATCTTTCTGACGCAATGTAAAGATAACATGCACCAATAAAAAAAGGTAACTCATGTAAGTTACCTTTGTACCACGTACGGGATTCGAACCCGTGATTCCTCCGTGAAAGGGAGGCGTCTTAACCCCTTGACCAACGCGGCTTTTCCCGTTTGGGATTGCAAAGATAAGCGTCCTTTTTCTTTCTCCAAAAAAATTAAGAGAAAAATTTAGAATTACATCGCTTTTATTATTCCAAGAAACTCTTCCGACTTCAAAGATGCGCCACCAATAAGGCCTCCGTCAACATCGGCACAAGCAAATAATTCCGCAGCGTTAGATGGCTTACAGCTGCCACCATATAAAATACTGGTATCATCTGCAATTTGTTTACCATACTTAGCAGCTATTACACCACGTATATGCGCATGCATATCCTGCGCTTGTTGCGTGCTTGCCGTGCGGTCGGTGCCTATAGCCCATATTGGCTCATAAGCAATCACAATATTCTTAAACTGCTCTTCGGTTAAGTGGAAAACACCTTCCTGTATTTGCTTTTCTACATAGCTGTTTTGTGTATCAGCATCGCGCACTTCCAGTGGCTCTCCGCAGCAAAAAATAACTTGCAGCCCGTTTTCTAATGCAACGTCCACCTTTTTAGCAAGCATTTCATTTGTCTCATTAAAATATTCGCGGCGTTCAGAGTGGCCAAGTATAACATAAGGTACGTTAGCACTTTTCAGCATAGCTGCAGATATTTCGCCCGTATATGCACCCGATGATTCTTTATAGCAATTTTGTGCACCTGCATGTATGTATTCCTTACCTTCCAGTTGAGCCACCGTTTGTGTAAGGTGCAAAAAAGGAGAACAGATTACTACTTGCTTTGTTTCACTTAGCTGGGGCAAACCACCAAGAATACTATCAACAAGGGTTTTACCTTCTTGCATTGTAAGATTCATTTTCCAGTTGGCAGCTACTATTTTTTTACGCATTTAGAACTATTTATAAAAGTGATTTATACATGAGCGAACAGCTCACGATGATGTTGTGATTGTTCAAAAATATGACGATACATTTCTGTTTCGGCTGGTGATAGCGCTTTACCCCTGCGTGCCATCATGCGATTGGCGGTTTCCATAGCGCGTTCAAATTTGTACGTGGCCATTCCATCGCTGCCACCCCAACAAAAAGAAGGCACGTATTTTTCAGGAAAGCCACTACCGTATATATTGCATGATACCCCCACTACAGTGCCTGTATTAAACATAGTGTTAATAGCACACTTAGAATGATCGCCCATTAGCAAGCCACAAAACGTTAAGCCGGTTTTTACCGATTTATTGGCGTGCTCGCTCCATATCCTTACTTCTTCATAGTTATTCTTAAGATTAGAGCAATTAGTATCGGCACCCAGGTTGCACCACTCGCCTATCACTGCATTGCCCAGATAGCCATCATGTGCTTTATTGCTATTGGCAAAGAACACCACGTTATTTATTTCGCCACCCACCTTGCAGCCGGGGCCCAGCGTTGTGGCACCGTATATCTTAGCTCCCATTTTCAATACCGAATGTTCGCACATTGCCAATGGCCCACGTACCAATGTACCCTCCATTATCTCTGCCTCTTTACCTATATATACCGGCCCGGCATCTGCATTTATAATTGTTCCCACCCCAATTTTAGCCCCCTCCTCAATAAACACATTTTTACCTACAACCGTTACACTAGCTGGTATAGGTTGCGTTTGCCGTCCTTCTGTTAGGATAATATAATCAGTTTTTATTGCTGTATCGTTCAGTGAAAAAATATCCCAAACATTATTTAGATAAGCTACTTCTCCCCTCCAATCCTGTGTAGTGAGTGAGGCATTGTACATTGCCACATTACCATAAGCGATATTAGTATCCGCATAAAATGCGATCAATGTTTCGTTAGCTATTAGCTTTTCTCCTTGCTTTAGCGCTTGTATAGCGCTGGCCAAATCGGTACTTGCAAATACTGCAGCATTTATGTAGATAGCATTGCCGGCATCTTTACGTCCATAAATTGGCTGAAGGTATTCCTCTGTAAGAGTACCCGTTGCTTGTTCTAAGAAATGCTCCCAACGCTCACGCATCGAAAATATACCGCACCTTATATCGGCAACGGCACGTGTATGGGTGAATGGCAGTAAACGATAGCGAACTTCTGTATCGAAGAGTATGTACTTCATCTGTAAGGCAATATTTGTCAAATTGATGGAAACATAAAATACTCCTCGTAGTTCCGCCTGAAAACGGGATGAAGTGATTATATGTAATCAAAAAATCCCGACAAAAGTCGGGATTTTTAGTGCTTAAAGCAAGTAGTATAAATAAGTTAATTACTTGTTCTTTTTGTATCTGTTGTTGAACTTCTCAATACGGCCGGCAGTATCTACGAACATAGCCTTACCTGTATAAAAAGGGTGAGAGGTATTTGATATCTCCACTTTTATCAGTGGGTACTCATTACCATCTTCCCAGGTAATTGTTTCTTTTGTAGCAGCTGTAGAGCGTGTCAGGAAAGTATGATCATTACTCATATCTTTAAACACTACTAAACGGTAGCTCTGAGGATGAATATCTTTTTTCATTTTTTGCGTTGTTTGTGCATGGATTTTGCCATGCGGTTTATTTAGAGTGGGCAAAGGTATTATTTTTCCTTTAGCCACCCAAAAAAACTATAATTATTCTAATTTTTTATCATTTTTTGAAGGTCGCCCGCTGCTTGCTCTGCAAACTGGTATTTACCTATTATTTTTCCTTCAGCATCTACAAGAAAAGCCTGCGGAATGTATTGAACACCATACAGTTCTGCTGCTTTTGAGTTCCACGAACCTAAATCACTTATATGATATGGCCAGGCCAGGTTGTCTTTTTCAATAGCTGCCATCCAGGCATCTTTGTTTTGGTCAAGCGATACACTTAATATAGTGAAACCTTTCTTTGCCCCTTTTATCTTCTTATCCTTGTAATCTTCATAAAGCTTTACCAGTTTAGGATTAGCCATACGGCAAGGACGGCACCACGATGCCCAAAAATCAATGAGCACTACCCTACCTTTTGATATTTCTGATAGCTTCAATGTTTCGCCTGCAGGGTTTGAAAATGCTAATTCGGGTGCCTTCTGGCCTATTTGTATTTTCTCATTCTGCATTTGTGCCGAAGCTGCAAACACACTACAAGCCAGGAAAATAGTTGAAAGTAATTTTTTCATTCTGTTTTAAATATGATGTCTATTTAGACTGTTGTTAAGTAGATAAAGTTAGTACCTGATTGATAAAAAAATCATAAATAAACTTCAAGGCCGTCGTACGCCAGGTGCATA
>JAEZIL010000185.1 GCA_023436685.1 Bacteroidota bacterium
CCACTGATTGGCCACCCAAACTTCTAAAGCCGATATGGTCATTTTATGGTTGTTGTAGCCATATAAATACCTGGCCGAATCTACCCAGCCATTTTGGCGCCAGGGCATAAAAGTGAGGTTGGTAACCTGGTTTTCGGCATCATAAGTCTGCATTCTCTTCATTATACCTACCATGCCCGATACTCCTTTTACATAACTATAGCTCTCATCAAACAAAACCCGCTCGTCGTTAGTTAGGTCTTCTGCTACAATGCCACCACCTCTGCTATTGTTGTGATATTCATATTTCGTTGAATCTTCTAAAACAAACTGGCTGCCATCGTGCTTGGCATGTATGTAGCTTACCAGACGCATGTATGCCGGTTGAGGATTTGTATTGTTTTCTGGTATAAATACAAAGTGTGGAAATTTGCTACCGCCGGTAACATTACCTCCTGTTACGCCTGCTTCTAAATTATTAACTACTGCCGCTTGTGCATACAACGTATAGTTACCTAAAATAGCAAGGATTGTTAGTAGCTTTTTCATAAACGATAGATTATAGTTAATGATATGCTTAATGTGCTTAACATAAATCTAACATATTTTTTTAATTATAAGAATACAATTTTATTACAATCATATAAATCATGACAAAAAAATGGCAATTCAGTGCCATCTACTATTATTGAATCATATTCTGTATAAACATATTATATATCAAAAACCCCTACGATTGTAAGGGGTTTCTTTCTATCTGTTTATTTGTGTTGAATTGGATGTGTCCCGATTATGATATTCCTGGTTACTTTTCCAGTCGGCACTATGATGTCTGTCCCTAACTGTTGAAACGCTATCTGCAATAGCTCGGCCTATTGAATCTCTCTTGACTTCGCGTTCTTCTTGCGTTTCCCTTACCTTCTTCTTGCTTTGTGCATCTACTGTATTTATAGAGACAACAGACAATACTCCCAATAATAATAGCTTTCTCATGGTTTTATGGTTTTAATTATCTATGCATAAAAAAGCATGCCCAATAAGGCTCTGTCGATTAATTAGTATTATCAATGATCATTTCAACCGTACCCTTTGCAGTCAGCAATGCAGCTTCTACCGTTCCTGAAAAATTACCATCATATACCCCTTCTCCTGCAAAAAAAACAGTGTTATCTGCAGGGCTGCTCAATATTTCTCTTGCCTGCTTACTACCCGGTGTAGGATAGCTATACGCACCAAACGTCCATTCATTAGCCTCCCAATTAGTTATACTTATAGCCTTTAAGTTTTCCGTTACATTTTTCAATGATAAATCAAAGATTTCAGCAATTGACGATAAAGCAGCCGAACGCAACTCATCTTCAGAAAACAATGACAATTCCTTAGCTCTGGTACCGCCTGTCCATCCGGTTAAAGTGCTGCTTTGATACGGCAGCTGTGTCCACCAGGTTTGGAATAGTTGATCTCCAAAAATAAATCCTGTGTCTTCCTTCCAAAAAGGGTTGTGAAATTCAAGACTGGCTTTCACTACACTGCCAAAACCTATTTTTTGTGCTGCCGCAATATGTGTATCTAACGTAGGTTTAAAGGCAACCGAAGAGCTTTGTCCTTTCTTTTGCAATACTCCTAAGGGCACAGTAATTACAACTTTACTTGCATTAAAAATTCTGCCATTTGCAGTATGTACCTCAACATATCCTCTACGCCATTCAATTTCTTTCACTATTGAATCAGCATGTATTTGTGCGTTTCTTTTACTACATATTTCTACAAGATGATTTATCAAAGCCCCATATCCTTTATCAAGCTGGTAGGTTACCTCATCAGCCGACCATTCCTTGTAAAGCGCCATCACGCTCACCTTATTTGGGTCTGCTATATCATAGCCCTCAGCATAACGCGTTGCCTGCCTTTTCAGTTCTGCATACTTGTCATCTTTAAAATAATATTCAAGGAACTCTTGCAAAGTTATATCTGTTTGCACTTGCTTCATTTTGTACATTAACTCATCCCAACCCTCTACAAAAAAATCTGTTTCCTGCATTGCTCCGGCCTGCTTACTATACATTTTACCAACCACTTCTTTATATTCAATACCTGCATCTTTTAACAAAGCAAAACTCAGATGAGCTTCGCCATGTATAAACTCTGCACCACGTCTTACAGGCCTATCAAAACCGATCGTAGCTTCATCCCATATCCTTCCACCCAACCTGCTATTCGCTTCCAATATTATTACGTCATAAGCATCTACAAGCAAGCTTGCAGTATACAAGCCACATATGCCGCCACCAATTATTATTATTTTTTGCCTTTGCATTACTTGCTCTTTTAACATTAGAAAGTTAGCTATTGTATGAATCGATACAAAACAAAATACATTGCAAAAATTTTACAACTTTTTTGGTCAGCAGAGACTTGATTTACAACACTACAAAAAGTAAATATCACATCAGGTTCTACCCGATTGCGACAAATGAATGGCAGGGCCTGTTTTGGGGAGGCATAGTGGGGAGTTTGCAATTTACACAGGCAGAAAACGATACAACACAATGGAAGTGATACAGTCGGTTTGAAAAAATTGGAATGGGAATACGCAATTAACGGTCATATGGAAAACAAAAAAAGCCTGCAGGATTTGCAGGCTTTTTGCGGACCGGACGGGACTCGAACCCGCGACCTCCGCCGTG
>JAEZIL010000236.1 GCA_023436685.1 Bacteroidota bacterium
ACTGATGAGCGTAATTGTATAAGGTAGTCTATATTTTGCATTTTGCTTTTTATGTCTTACCAGGTGCAGCACAAACCAGGAACAATTTGAAGCGGGCAAAGGAAATGAATGTTGATTTACCTGATGAAACCGGAGATACCGGGCTTGTATATAAGGTGATATACACGTAGGTGAGCTCAGTTCCTTTACAATTGGAATTCTCTATCAAATAATGTTAGAAAACTCCTTTATCTTTTTAATAATCTCACTTTTGTCCTTACTGCTAAGATGTATTTTGTAGCCATTGCTCATAAGAAGGTAACCATTGTCATCGCGGTGTAACTCTCTTACGTGATCCATATTTACCAGGAAGCTTTTGTGCACCCGCAAAAAACCTTTATCGGCAAGAGACAGCTCAAAATCACGAAGCCCTCTACTCACAAGTTTTTGTTTGTTACTAATAAAATGAATAATAGTATAGCTTCCTTCTGCTTCCAAAGTTATAATGTCCTCGGTATTGTGATAGGTAAACCCACTTCTACTCGGGACTGCAATTCTCTTAACGCTTATATTTTTAAAATATTGTAGTAGCGTATTGGGCAGAGGGGGTGTATTATGCTGCTTTATATTATCTATTACTTTGACGAGTGCTATTCTGAATTCTTCAGGATCTACTGGTTTCAATATATAATCAAAGGCATGTCGTTTAATGGCCTGAATGGAATAGTGTTCATGTGCAGTAATAAAAATCACACGGGCAGTCAATGTTGGTAATTGTTCCAATATATCAAAACCGCTGCCGTCTGCCAACTCAATATCCAAAAAAAGCAGATCAGGTTGAACATATTGAATGTCCCGAACAGCATCAGGTATATTTTGACAAACACTTGACAATTGTATTTCATTGCTCCTGGTTTGTATTAATGTCTTAATGATTTCTTGGGCCGATGGTTCATCATCGACGATTATTGCTTTTATCATATTTCAACGGTAGAAAGAATTGTATAAGAGTGCCTGCGGGCTTGCCATCGGCATGTGTTAAATCTTTTACTTTAAAACGGCTTTGTTCGGGGGAATGTCCCCAAGCCTGCATAATACGGGCAATAGTAATGGTAGTACCCGATTGTTTCTCTTCACTAGATGCTATATCCTCCTGATTCAGGAAAACCATTTTCTTAATTTTTATTTTAGCTGCAGCGGCTCTGCCTATGCCATCATCCTTTACATTCACTTTTAGATTGCCATCCTCTTGCTCAATTTTCACCCACAAGTTACCTGGTTCATTTTTAGGAAGTAAGCCATGTAGCACTGCATTTTCTACGAAGGGCTGTAATAATAGAGGCGGGATCAAAGCATGCTTTAAGGATTCGGGTAGCCGTTTAGGCAAGTGAACTTGTAACTTTCCCGGAAAGCGCATGCGTTCCATTTCAATATAAAGCTGTAGGGCCTCAAGATCTTTCTCTATTGTAACCATTTCCTGTACAGTGTTATTGAATATGAGCCGCATTAGCCGTGAAAACTTTGAGAGAAAGGATACAGACATATCCGTGTCATGCTTTAAGATATAGTTCTGGATTGTATTCAGGGAATTGTAAATAAAGTGAGGTGACATCTGATCTCGCAAAGCTTTATCACGATAGACACTAAGATCAGCTTTTAATTTCATTTGCTTGTGTACAGCTTTTAACCGATTGTGTAGGAATAACCAAATGCCAACTGCGACACACAAGCCTATCAGTAAAATAAACCACCAGCGAAGCCAGAACGGCGGCCTAATGGTAAAGATAAGAGTTGCCGTGTATGATTTTCCATATTGATTAGGCGCTATTGCACCATACTCAAACGTGTACGCGCCGGGAGGCAGGTCATTATAATTGACAACCGGATCACTAGTATAACTCCATGCAGAAGGTTCATCCCCATTCAACCGGTAACAGTATTGCAAAACAGTTGCATAACGGTAATTAAGACCGATGAAGCCGATGCTAATATTATTCTGATTATATTTTAATTGCAAGGGGGCTGCACTATTCCAGGTCTTTCCATTGACAGTCAATTTCTGGAGTAAAACAGGTATGTTTTCTTCAAACCTGAGTTTTTTAGCACGTGGGAAAATACTGATGCCTTTGGCCGTGCCCAACCAAAGATCCTGACCTACAATACAAATATCATTAATCTCGTTTGAGTTGATACCATCATTTGTCGAGGCCCACTCGACACGGGTATGTGCTGTGTCAAGAATATGTTGGATTTTGTATAAACCCATGTTAGTGCCTACCCAAACACCATACTCCGGGTCAGATAGCACTACATTGCAGATCATATGCTTTAGGCCATCCTTGGCAGTTATATGTCGTGCAATGCTTAAATCACTTTTCTTTAAAACTAATAGCCCTTTTCCATGAGTCGCAACCAGCAGATGATGTTCATCCAGATCTTTTATTTCGGTAATTCTCTCTTTTGCAAAGGCACTATTCAGGGGCAATTCATGCAACTGATCCTGCGTATAAACACGCAAACCATACAGTGTTCCTATCAAAAGCCTGTCGTTGGGTAAAGCCTTTAAACAGGTAACAAAGGGAATAATATTGGACAACCTGTTTTTGTAAAACATAGTATCACCGGTAGCCGGTATGAGGTAGTCATTCAGGAGTCCCCAAGTGGTTTCTCCATCGGAAAACAGCTTGGAGGCAGTCATTCGGATATAGCTATTCTTCTTGGGAGGTGTTTTAGCGCTTAGTGGATTAATAAAATAATAAACACCTGATTCGGGAAGCAAAGCGATAGCATGCACCGATATATTACCTAGTGGTTTTTCCCAAACTGCACCGGTAGTATTTTTCAGTCGCCATAAAGAGTAATCTGATTGCCAGGCTATGATCTCGTTTCGGACCAAACTAATACGATTTGTTTTAGCAGATGAAAGCCCCGTTCGCTGATCGTATGCCAGCAAAAAATCAGGGGGCAAATAATATATGCCGTTCTCTAAAGTAGTAAACCAAAATCCTCCCTCTCTATCTTCCAAAATGCAGGAAACAGAGTATTCCTGCAATAGGTGAATTGGATTAGCGTAATTATCTTTCTTTCGATATAGCACAAGGCCTCCGTGATTATAACCCAGCCAAATGTTTTCATTTTTATCGACTGTCATATAAAGCGGATGACCAGAAGTAGAAATAATCTTTTGGCATTTTTTACCCTGCAAACGGTAAATGTCCCGGTATAATATCCAGACCACTTCTCCTCTTTTTGCTCCATACACATGGTCATATGGCTGATCATATCCTCTTTCCGGCACAAATTCGTATAGCAATTTTTTTGTCCGAGATGAAAATACCTTTACTATTTCAGCTTTATTAGAAGCAGATCTTAACCATCGCTCTCCCGGAACTATATAGACACTGGAATAATTAGCATTTGAGGGAGTAGATAGTGAACGGTCTATAGTGCCATCCGTTTTGATCCGAATAATATCATAATTACTATTCTTCAAAGTATTCAAATAAAAAGTTCCATCCTCATCGAGCGCCATATTGGTTCCCAGGGCATTTTGTATATTTCGAACGATTACATTATTATACAGATACTCGTAAATCTTATCTTGCTTAAGATACCCGGCCATTGTAGAATATGTATAGTACCATACTTCGTCTTTATGCTTGAATAATGAAAAAATGGTATTGTTGACTAGTCCTTCTCTTGTAGTTAGGGTTTCAAAATGCCTGCCATCGAACCTTACCAACCCTTTATCAGTTCCTATATAAATATATCCTCGACTATCTTGCAGGACCTGATAGGTCTCTGAACTCGGCAGGCCATTATCTGAATTATAATTTCTGAAAACCGGTAATTGCGCTAAAGTTGCCGTACTCCCTATGATAAGCACACATATAGATAACACCAATCGAAGTAAAGCAACCTGGCAAGACGTCATAGGCTATTGAAATATAATGTACGACAAAGTATTGTGAAATTGCTTTACGGATAAGAAATTAATGCATACCTACAATTGCATTTATTAAAGTAAATAATGTGTACATGCTCATCATAGCTGTCCAATAAGCAGTAGCATCCCATCCCTGCAGCTCAAGCTATCGTTCGTTACGAATATTTACCGTTACAAACTTCATGTTGACATCATATGATTTGTGGACGCACTTACGATTCAAGGGGGTGCCGATTCTGCAATCGTTCAAAACAATACAAGGGATAGACTATGTCTATCCCTTGTATTGTTTTGCGTGGGAATCTATTCTTTTATGAACCGAATCATCTTTCGTTCAGCTCCGTGCGTTATTTCAGCAAAGTACAGACCAGCTGCCAAGTTGCCTGTAACAAAGCGGAAACTCTGGTTGCTGATCTGCACTGCTTCGCCGACTTGTGCACCTACTGCATTGCGGATCGTTACGCGCGGCTGGATGACATCGGCAGAGAAAACAATATCGATATGGTTGGTTGCAGGGTTAGGAAGGATAGATACTCGTAATCCTTCCAAAAAATCCATTGTTCCACCAGAGGCAGACTGATTTTCTTCGGGTTGCTGCGCCACAGCCAGGAATTCGTTTACTCCACGATCCTGAGGCATACCGCAGCCACCATACAATTCTTGTTCAAATTGGCCTAGATAGCTGCTGGCGACAACCGTCAGAATACTGTTGGTCGTAATAATCGGAGGAAAAGCCGGAGCAGCAGGAGGCTCAGGCGTCGCCTGTAACTGGTCCTCATTGTAAGAGCAACCATTGGGAGAAATCTCGCCGTTGACAAAGGCTGCCGAGGCGTTGGTAAGTTGACCGTACACATACGGCGGCGTATGAGGCATTGTCAGATATCCAATGCCTTTGCATTCGTCACTATACGTAATCATACCGCCACCATAAAAATCCGCATAGTGTGCCAGAGAGCACTGCCCTACATTTGGAACCGTGTTAGATATATCCATGTAGAAAACATCCGAGGGAAGAGGATTACCTCCGTTATTGTCAATAAGATTACCTCCCATAACATAGGAATTGTAGGGATTGTTCTCGGGGTCGAATACCTGTTTTACAATATAGGGATACAAATAACCCTGTTGCCGGGTAATATTAGTGTACACCATGCTGGTGGTTATGTTGTTGCAAAGAGCATCGGCTTTCATAAACCAGGCGCGCATACCTACTTGCTTACTGGTGCCTGACATGATGAAGTTGCGGCCACCCGGTGCTACGTTTTCCCAGTTTTCATTGATAGAAGTGATCTCGTCAAAGCTGAAATTGGGTAGTGCCACGCGACGTGTATAAGGTAGGATAGGTGTGCCTGTGGAACTGTTAACTGTCAGTATGTAGCCGTCAAATTCCGGTAATACGTCTGATCCAAAATCCGCTCCTCCTACTATATGAACATTGTTGTTATTGATGTTCTGAATGATGTCGTTGGCTTTCTCGCCTGGTCCCATCATTGTACCGGGTGTCACATTAAAATCATAGGAATTATGCCAGGCCAATACACCGAAAGGATTTAGCCGCAAAGCAAATATTTTATCATTACCAGCCTCTTCTATATTCCCTGTTACCAGGTAGTTATCGGGTGCTGTGGTACAAAGTCGGATGCCTGTCACCTTCGCTTGGGTAACTGCAGATCCGAAGAGGTAGGTTTTGTGTAGAAAAACCGTTCCGTCTTCTTGTATATAGAAATACAGCAGGCCATGCCGGGATTCTCCGCCGAGAAAAGCTGTAAAAGTACCGCAATAGATATAGGCATTGAAATGATCTTCGAGAATCCGCGCGCTGGTCATTGTAATGGCACTTTCATAGACACCCAAGCTGACCCGAAACTGGTAGGTGCGGGCAAAATTGGTGATCATCGGCGCCAGGGGTTGCGAAAAATCGCCGGTCCGGTCGGTATGCACCACTAATGGAGACATGGGATTACCAAGGACCGGGCCTTCATACTGGTCCAGGGGTGCCCAGCCCCCCAGTAAATGCCCACCACCGCCGTGCAAGGATTGCAGGCCATTACCGAGTTGGGAGTGAGCGACATAAACTTTCCAGAACGGAGCCTGAGCTGTTGCCTGATGGGCAGACACAAATGAAATGATCATCAACAGGAAGGCCGGGAGCCCTACGCTTGATTTTTTCAGGAATTGTTTCATATTTGGATGGTGTTTAATTGTGGTTATACAAATGGAAACGAAAATGCCGTTTAAGGAGCTGCAGTCTCAAAGGCTTTCTCCAAGAGCTGTTTAGTTTCTTCTTCCTAAAGATCGGGAGACACATAGGTGTATACGGGAGGCATTTTGTGTAAGCCTGTTACGGTTTCATGAAAGCAGGATTCAATTTCACGAACGCAAAATACGATTCCATTGTTCATCCGGTTTGTGAATGACTGGGTGGAGCAATCGTATCTCCTAACTTTTTCAGAGATGCTGTTTTAAAAGAACGTATAATCTTGTAAGTATAGAAGAGTGATGAGTTCTATTTTAGCGCTTTTAAAGCATTATACAGTCTAATCCCTATGACTGTGGAAGCGAGAAAGGTATAACCAAGCATATTATTCCCTTTCAGCCGTATACCCTTCAGCCTGAAATATATTTGTGACAGCACGTCCTTGCTCAACCAAACTCATTGACAATATAATCATCAGAAGTCTTACCATGGAAAGTAGCTGGCTGTAATAACAAGAGATTAGTTCTTTTCAGCCCTTAGTACAAAACGATTTGATACCGCACTCACTTTTTTAAAAGCTTAGAGTAGGCAGCTTTATTATCTTGGTGTAAATATTGACACCTAATTTCTCTCAATTTCTCAGGTATGGTTACAACAGTATCATGTGTATTCGACGCGAAATTGGAAGTAGCCAGACAGCCTTGAACAACATACCGACAATTAACTTGCTGTAATATCGCGATAATACCTAAGCCTACTATCTATAAGTGTAATAGGAATATAGAAAATAAGGGGTACACGAAGTACCCCTTCTACTCATTGTATGTTGCCCCTATCAAAAACTTACATTGTAATTATCTGAAACTCTGTTCGCCTGTTTTTTTGATGCTCTTCCTCTGTACATACATCGCAGGTTGAACATTTATCCACAGGTGAGCTTTCACCAAAGCCTTTTGATTTTAGCCTGGATGAAGAAATTCCACGTTGTTGCAGATATTTAATAACGGATAATGCCCTTGCATTAGATAATCGCATATTATAGGCATCCGAACCACGGCAATCTGTATGAGAATTTATCTGTATCCTCATTTCAGGGTATTGTTCTAATAAGGTAAGTAAAGTATTTAATGAGGCCTTGGCATCTTCTCTAATAGTTGCCTTGTCATAGTCATAGTATATATTTTCTATCTTATATACCTCACCTACACGCAACTTCTTCATATAAAGCGTATCGGCAAGAACATTTTTTCCAATGCCGCCTATCCCATTTGTAGAGAGTATCTTCTCATTGCTATAATAATTGTATTTGACAGCATAAACATGGTAATCTGCATTAGCTTTTAATGTAGTTGAGTAAGTTTCTCCTGTGGCAAGTTGAATTGAATCAATGTCCGTTTTTCCCATTTGAGAGAAAACTAACATCGGATCCTCAATAGGCTGCATTGTCTGTTCATCTAAAACAACAGCGCTATATACAATTGCAAAGTCGGGTATAAGGCTTATTTCCTGAGTTATGGTATCATTATCTTTCAAATTGAAAGTTGCAGCTTGCAATTTTCTATTTTCGTAACCAGGCTTGCTAACTACAATTTCATACTGACTTTCGGGAAATAATTGGGCATATACGCTCCCATTTCTGTCCGAGGAAAAGTCCCTATCATCTTTTATAGAAGACAAACTAACGGATGCTCCTGTAAGCGGAATGCCGGTGTTAGCATCGACCACTTTTACATGTAGGAAATTTTTTTGCTTGTTGATATAGTATATATTGTCTCCACCTTTTTCCGACGGCCTATTGGAAGCAAAATATCCGTTTTCCGATGCCGGATAAAATACGGGTGACATATCATCGTAAGATGAGTTCATTGGCATTCCGACATTTTCTGGCATTGACGGCTTTCCATTGTTTATTTTAGCCAAGTAAATATCTAATCCACCTATTCCCATCAGTCCGTCGGAAGAAAAGTATAAAGTGTTGTCATCCTTTAAATAAGGAAAAACTTCTTCTCCTTCACTGTTAATGTTCTTGCCTAGGTTTTCAGGCTTGCTCCATTCGTTACCGTCAAGTCGTGTAACGTACAAGTCAGTACCACCTTCGCCACCTGGCATGTCTGATGCGAATACAAGAGTATTACCACTATGACTTATAGTGGCGTGCGC
>JAEZIL010000273.1 GCA_023436685.1 Bacteroidota bacterium
GTGCCTGGGTGCCTATTGACCCTGTGCTACCTAATATGGCCAGCCTGTTTTTTACTGTGGTCTGCTGCATTAATAATATTACGGTGAAAGGCTTCAAAGGTATTTAAAAGCGCTAATGAAAATATCCATTTAGCACCTATATTCGCATGAATATATGCTTTTTGTAAAAATATTAACACCCTGGAACGCATGCTGCAAAAACAAACGATAGACTTTTTGAAGAAGCTTGAAAAGAATAATAGTAAAGAATGGTTTGACAAAAACAGGAACGAGTATGAAACGGCAAAGGCAGATTTTGAAAAGCTAGTGGAAGCCGTGCACAAAAAACTGGTTAAGCTTGAGCCGGCTATGGATGGGCAGAAGGCAAAAGACAGCATATTCCGAATTTTCAGGGACGTACGTTTCTCGAAAGATAAAACTCCTTATAAAACACACTTTAGCGCATACTTTAGCCGCGCCGGAAGAAAGGCGCCTGACGCAGGATATTATTTGCACATACAACCGGGAAAGAGCTTTATGGCCGGCGGCATATGGATGCCAGAAGGGGCATTGCTAAAGGCTATAAGGCAAGAGATAGACTATAACTACGACGAGTTTAAAAAAATACTTGAAAAGGCAGCATTCAAAAAGCACTTTAAGCAACTTGAAGGTGAGCGCCTGAAATCTTTGCCGCAAGGCTATACAAATGATAACCCTGCGATAGAATATTTGAAAATGAAAAGTTTTATGGTAAGTGTGTCAGTTGCGGATAAAGAAATAACGTCGGAACAATTTGTACCGCTGTTATTTGATTATGCCGGATTGATGAAACCTTTAGTAGAGTTTTTGAATAGAGGATTGGATTAATTAGTTACGAAATACAAGAAATTCAAAAGGGCGGTCGCTGTGAATGATCTTCTTTCTTTTGCGATTAGAGGGTTTTGTTGAGTTACGATAAACATTTAGCATCTCAGACGCATTGCTTACATTGGCTTCATTATCAATCTTGCCAACAATGGCCATAAGTTCGTCAACTTTCTGGTCAAACTCATCATGCCAGTTCTGAGCTACTTTTGTGGTTACCAACAACTCTCTTGCTTGCGGCTTCATAATGATCACATTTAGAGTTGTAAAAAATTGTTTAATAGAAAGGTAAACAATTTTACAAGTATTTGGAATAGCAATAAAGAATATGTGAGCCGGAGTAGTACCGGATGCCCATTAAAAGCTAATTAAAAGGATGTTTAATAAAAATTGGTAAGATAAGGATAACGTTGCTGGTATAAGCCTTTTACTTTATCTAATATCAACTGTCTTAATGCATCAATATTTTTCTTTTCGGTAGCAGAAATAAACACACAATTATTATTTGTTTCATGTTCCCACCGGTCGCGCAATTGTTGTAAAAGATCCTGTTTTACTTCAGGATCCAGCCAGGGGTCAAATACGTGTTGCTCGTACAGGTCCATTTTATTAAAAATGGTCAATACGGGTTTGTCGAAGGCTTTGATGTCTTGCAGTGTTTTGTTTACCACACCCATCTGATCTTCATAGGCAGGGTGTGATATATCTACTACATGCAGCAGGCAATCGGCCTCGCGTACTTCATCCAAAGTGCTTTTAAAGCTTTCTACTAAATGGTGCGGCAGCTTGCGAATAAACCCTACTGTATCGCTTAAGAGAAAAGGGGTTTGCTCATATACTATTTTACGTGTAGTAGTATCAAGCGTAGCAAATAGTTTATTCTCGGCAAATACTTCTGACTTGCTCAGCAAATTCATTAGTGTGCTTTTGCCAACATTGGTATATCCTACCAATGCTACACGTATATATGTACCACGCTCCTGGCGTTGTGTACTTGATTGCTTGTCTATTTCTACAAGGCGCCTACGCAGCAATGCAATCTTATCTTTCACTATACGGCGGTCGGTTTCTATTTCCGTTTCGCCGGGCCCTCTTGAGCCTATACCGCCTCCTTGCCTTTCCAGGTGTTTCCACATACCACGCAGGCGCGGCAGTATATATTGATATTGGGCAAGCTCTACCTGAACTTTTGCCTGTGCGGTTTTGGCACGGCTGGCAAATATGTCAAGAATAAGATCGCTGCGGTCTAATACTTTAATGCCTATCGCATCGCTGATATTACCTATTTGCGATCCTGTCAATTCATCATCAAATATCGCTAGCGTGATGCCTTTAGCATGTACATATTCGCGTATTTCTTCCAATTTGCCCTTGCCAAGAAAAGTGCGGCTATCGGGCTTAGGTAATTTTTGAATAAATGTTTTTACCGTTTGTGCACCTGCTGTTTCGGCCAGGAAGGCCAATTCTGTCAGATACTCATTAACCATTGTTTCAGTTTGGGTTTTATGTACCAAACCAATCAGCACAGCTTTTTCCGCTTCTTTAATATTACTCTTTTGCTCTATCATATGCCCCAAAAAAAACCATCCTTGTTATTAGGATGGCCAGTTACAAAAATATGAATATTCTATCAGATAAGGCGTTCCTGTTCCCTGAGCCAGCGTTCTGGTATTTCATCGTTGCTGGCCTGAAGATAATCGGTGTAAGAACATGGTATATACGATTGGTCAGGCAGCTTCATCCACCACCTGTTTGTACGTTTGCTCTTTATAAATACAGTATCGTTATCGGTAAAGCTGATATGAAACGTTACAAAATCTTCTACGTTTGACAGTATTGCCTCGGTTTTGCTAACCTGGTAGCCATCTATGAAATACCATATCATTTGAGCTATTAGCTTTGCTGTCATATCATTCACATCATTGCCCTGGTTATAGCCATAAATGCCGTAGGAAGTGAGCTGGTTACTCATACCGGCATAACGGGATAGCAAACATGCTTCTTCGCCCGTAAAGCCATTTGGGGAACCATTCGTGTTGATTATAGCATCGGGGTAGCGGACTGCTGAAAGGTCGAAACTGAACAGATCGCTTGCACGCAATACGGGTTCCATATCTTCCATATGCTCGCGCACCTTACCTAATCTATAAAAATCAAAGCGGAGCTTGTCCAGGGTTTCCATCATTCGCGGGTGGGCATAATAGCTCTGGAAACCTATATGGCTATAATGCTGAACAAAATTGGGTTGCAGGGTAAGCATATCCATAAGAAAGCTACGATCGGTAATTGCCTCGGTCTCATCGAGGTCAACCAACATATCAGTCACAGCCGCCTTTATCAT